>QKMY01000013.1 GCA_003242895.1 Candidatus Margulisiibacteriota bacterium | reverse complement strand
CCGATGTTCAGGGAACACATAATCTGTATGTCTGGGCAAAAGACAGCGCCTTGAATATCAGCAGTGCCAGTACCAGTATCGTTTATGACAGCCTGGTGCCTAAGATAGAACTATACATTGACCATAATCCTACAATAACTATTATTACAACAAAAAATATCGGGGTTACAATTAATCCGGTTAATGTTGCAAGTGGTGTATCTTCTACTCCAAACTTATATTTTTATCCTTATAAAGGTAATCCCATAAACATTGATATAATCCGAAAACAAGGAAATCAATATTATGGACAAATAACTATAAATAGTCAGATTGAAAACGGTATGGGTTATTTTGGTGCTCGAGTGACAGATAATGCCGGTAATAGCGGTTCATCTATCCTTTATTTGGTATATCAAAGTGTAACCAGAAATAATCAGCTCAATATTAATATCGATCTTTTAAAACCGTCTTTTCAACTGTTTGATCTGGATACTTACAGTACCGAAGACTCTAATGATTTTGTCTTAGGTGTAAGATATACTTGTGATACCAGGGCGTCTGCATGGTTAATAAGTGAAGTGCAATCGAATAAACCGGCAGCTAATGATCCTTTGTGGCAAAACACTGCTCCTGTATATTTCGTTCTCAGGAACGGAGTTAACGGTCTAAGGCCCGTATACTTATGGATCAAAGACGCGACCGGTAATATCAGTAATGAGAGTGCTTCTTCAACCATAAATTATGATGATACTTATCCTCAGGCGACAGAAATATTTTTTGAACGTGATAAATATATAAAAGAAGGTTCTTCACGAGTAACTATAAATTTATCTGAATCTGTAATTGTAACCCCGACATTTTATTTGGAATATCAAGGGTCGGAGAGGGCTGTTACGCTTGATTATTTCGATGGACGGACTCTTTCCGGAATGTTTGATGTAAAACCCGGAGAAATCGGCCTGGTTACTCTTAATTTAACAATTACAGATAATGCAATGAATGTAACAAATATAATTCCAGCTAATTTATTTGTTACAGTTAATTTTGATACGATCACCCCGCCGACTCCGACAATGAGTGTTTCATCTTCCGGTACGAACAAAAATGAAAATATCGCCAGTTTTTCAAATACAGTCATATTAAGTACAAATATCAAACAGGATACTGATTATTATAGATATATTATCAGGGAACAAAATGTTTTCCCAACGGAGAACGCATTGGATTGGATAGAAAAGCCTTTTCAATATACATTGAAGGATACAACACAAGGCACAAGAAATATGTTCTTATGGGTTAAGGACCGGGCAGGAAATATTTCTGATGTTTATCAATACCAGATTTTCTATGACGATATTAATCCAACCGGAGATTTTCAGATATTTGGACCTAACAGTAATTCTTATAGCATAACCAATACATTAAATAATCTGATAGAGCTTCATAAGGGTAATCCGGACTATTATATTGTTACAGAGAATCCGTGGTATTCGCCGACTCCTTTGTCTGCCCAATGGAGTGAGCTTATTCCAACCAGAGTTGTTTTTAGTAGCCTTTCTGAAGAGAGTAAGACTGCGTATATCTGGTTAATGGATAAGTCTGGCAATATTGGAAGCAGATTGAGCGCTTCAATTTATTATGATCCTACAATCCCTGTTATAGGATTGTTATCCTCAGCAAGTGGTTGGATATCGACTACTAATGTAAGGGTTACTTTAAATATTGGCGAGAATATAATTGTTACACCGGATCTGTCTTATAATGTTCAGGGTGTGACCTATCCGATAACCATTATTCCGATTAATGCAACGAGAGATGCATTTGTAGGCACAATAAATATTTCTGATAGTTTTCCAAATGGATTATTAACGTTCCACGCAATAATTACTGATAATGCCGGGACTGTTACAAAAGACGCTTTTACTTACGGAACTACTACATTTAATGTCGATACACAACCGCCAACAGTCAACAGTGCCTATATTTATGATAGCCCGAATACTGAAGTTCATACGTTAACTAATGATAACCCCTTTAATATCGCTATGGTATTATCTGAGGCTACGATAAGTGGATTTTATGTTACTGAAAATCCAGGGATTGATGCTAAGTCTATTTCGAGTTGGCTGGTTGGACAGCCTGATAAAATAGCTCATGACGGTGCTCAAGGTATACAGGATTTATATATCTGGATCAAAGATTATGCAAACAATATTTCGCGGGCAGAAAAACATGTTACGGTCAATTATGATTCCTTTATCCCGACTGGAACAATTGAACTTAGTCCTCCTTCAAACAATATAAGTTATGCTGTTGAAACAATGTATGTGACCATTAATTTTAATGAGCCTGTAAATGGTGGGTCATTTAAGCTTGATATGGTTAATAAACAGAATCCGGATAAAGTTAATACAATAAGTTTAGATAAATACACATTTGTAACATCCCGGCTTGTTACTGCTTCTGTAAATATAGATGGGATATTTGGCGATGGTAATTATTATTTCAGGTTAACGGTTGAGGATCCTATTGGAAATATCGGAGAGATAGGCAGCAAGGATGGAGATATAAGGTTAACGGGTGATTCTAGTTTTGCTGTGGCTACCAGTATCGAAGCTATCGGCATGAAATTAAGAGATCGAGATAACGCTCATAATAACAATAAGTATATCTATACGAATGAACGATATATTGATGTTGAAATGCTAAATATGGGACTGGTAGATTATTATTTAATTACCAGTAACTTAGAAGTCAAACCGGACTTGTCTGATATTAATATTGAAAATCCCTCTTCTGAGTCGGATTTTGTGATTAATAATTTTTACATAGGCCCTTCTGTCGTTCAGGATAATCAGGAAACCCTGATAACCTATAACATCTGGGTAAAAGGAGGAACAGGGCAGCGTAATGAAACAACAAAGAATGCCTCAATTATCGTTGATCTTCATAATCCTTCAATTACGGCATATCTTAATGGTGGGGCTTCAATTCTTTATGCCGGTGAATATACTGTTACGCTGAGCATTGACGAGTATATTCCTACAAGTCATATCTCCGTATCAAAAATTGTTTATTCCGATAGTTCAGAAAGAGTAATGGGTTTTGTGCCAACAGGGGCTACTGATAATCATGGATTCTATAATACATTTGTTGCTACATTTAATGTGGACAGCTATTCACCGAAAGGTCTAATGGAGCTCAAATTGACTGTGTATGATAAAGCAGGCAATACTACTTCACAGGTTAATCCGCGAGCGACGTATAATATATCTATTATTCCGAATCCATCCTTCAATATTTCTGATAGAAATAGCAGTTCTCCTTTATTTACAAACGAAGTGCAGGTATCTTTAAATATTATTTCCAGTCTTTATGCACATGATTATATTATTACAGGAAATACTGGCTATTTTACCAAACCAGCAGCCGATAATCCTGTCTGGTCTTCGAGTTCTAATTATGGGGCTTTGTATAATTTGGCATCAGGAGATGGAAATAAGATTTTGATATTCTGGGTAAAAGATGACGCCGGAAATATAAATACTCATTTGGTAACACGGTCTATCGTATTAGACACCCAGGAACCGACGGTAAACCTGGAGTTGGACGATAACACCTTCGGAATTGGTACTTACTCTGTTACCTTTAATTATAATGAACCTATAATCACAACCCCCAGCTATTATTTTCGATGGGCAGATGGTTCTACAAGGAACATTAGTGTTTTGCGGACTGTGTCTGAAAATAGAGTTTGGATTGGTGAGTTCAATATTACCGGCTATGACAGAAATGAGTTGGTTACAATAAACGGCTATACAATAGATAGAGCTGGTAATTTTTCTACGACCCTGTATGGAAACGCTACCTTTAATATTGATACCCTTATAGCCAATCCGTCACAGTTCAATATTTATGATACGGATACACAGAGTAAGTTATATGTTAATGATTTTGTTGTAGGGTTAAGCATAAAAGGTGATGAAGAGGCATTTAAATGGCTGGTGAGTGACACTCAAAGTGCAAAACCAAGTCCGAATAGCTCGGGATGGGTATCAGATAAGCCGGCGGCTTATACGTTTAAAAATGTTGTTAATGAATACAAAAAGTTGTATGTTTGGGTTCAGGATTCCTATAAAAATGTTAATGAAGGAGTAGTAAGCTGTAACATTTACTATGATGATACAAAACCGGAAACAGAAGTTAAGTTCAATTATCGTCCTTATATTAAAGACGGTATTTACCCTGTAACTTTGAACATATCTCAGGAAATATTTGATCTTGTTGCAACCCCTGAGTTTAAAGTAAAGTTTTCGGGAGAATCTGCACAAACGATAAATATAAACCCTCTTGGCTCTTCTCGGTATGTCTGGACCGGTACTATCAATGTAACATCAAGTACTCCTGAAGGGACAGCTACTTTTAGTGTAATTGCGACAGACAATGCAAGCAACGTGCAAAATCAGATAAATGCAGGAACCTCTACTTTTATAGTTGATAGGTCTCATCCTATAGATCCGGTGTTTACGATTTCTGATACGTCTAATCAATCACAGCAATATACTAATAAGCAGACAATCGGTGTGAGTATTAATGCCGATAGCGAAGTGTATATGTGGAATATTTCCGATCAGACTGGCGTGACCCCGAGTTATGATGTTCAGGGATGGTTAACTCAAAGACCGACTTCTTTTACTTTCTCAAATGCAAATGTTGGTACAAAAAATATTAAATTATGGGTACAGGATAATGCTGGAAATATTGCTTCGACTGCCACAAAGAGCATATATTTTGATGATATTATGCCTACGGCTTCGGTTCAGATATATCCTTATCCTAATGTTAAATCAGGTATAGTTAATGTAACTCTTAATGTTAGTGAATCAACCATTGATGCAATTACCTTGAATTATACTTTATACGGATATGGCGAAACAGCGAAAAATGTCCAGTTGAACAAAGTTTCGGCTACAGCTTATGCCGGAACCTTCAACATTTCTGAAAATGATTCAAACGGACAGGCATTATTTGCTATTGAGCTTAAGGACCTATCGGCTAATAAGTCTAATATGCTTACCGGACATGTTATTTTCAATGTTGATACGTCTGCGCCGGCTATTACAATTCAATCAACTCCCGCGCTTTATATCAACCATTCAAGATTATCAGTAACAGTCAACATATCTGAAGCGGTTAGTGCAACACCTTCTGTTATATTCCACGGTGATAATGATGTATCGATAACCATGAATAGGGCAACTATGTACGTATGGGGTGGCTATCTCGATATAGGAGAAACCTTGGGCTATAACAGAAGTGCTTCCATTGATGTGTTCGTCTATGACAATGCAAATAATTTGTCTACAATTATTGCGCAACCGTATATTATTGACACCATTCCTGCAATATTTTCTCTCGATGCTTTAGAGAGTTATCCGATTCTTGCAGTTGGCAGCTATATGGTTACGATAAATTCGTCTGAATATACCATTAACACCCCGAATGTATCTTTTGTTATGAGCGACAATACTTCTCGTTTAGTGAGTATGGGGCGTTCAACCGATGATTCTTGGACCGGTAAAGTGATTATCCAGGAAGGGGATTCTGAGGGCCCTTGTACAATTAGTATTTCTGCTACTGATTTTGCCGGTAATATTACTAATACATTTACAGGAATAACAACATTTAATGTGTTGATCACCCTCCCGGATCCGACATTCAATGTTAAAGACAGATCAAACGGTGACGAAGCTTATACTAATGAATATGTTGTTTCTATTAATATTGGGAATGATAATACGGCGGCCAAATGGATGATCAGTGAAACCCAGTCATCAATGCCGGCTTGGAATGCATCGGGATGGCAGTCTACTAAGCCTGAAACCTATACATTATCAGCAGGAGCGCAGGGTAATAGGTTATTATATGTCTGGATACAGGATGCAGCTAAGAATATTAATAAAAATATTGTCAGTAAGAATATTATTCTTGATACGGTTGCTCCGGTAACGGAAATTCTTCTGTCGCATAAGAATTACATTAAAGAAAGTGAGGTCCGTTTGACTTTGTCTGTTCAGGAAGAGATCATGGCTACTCCTGATTTAAGGCTTGTTTATTCGGATGGATCAACTCTTAACCTTGTTCTTGTCAGTGCCGGACAAAACATTTATACGGGTATATTCAATACGCATGAAGGAGATCCTCAGGGAATAACTTATTTTTATCTTCGTGTTACTGATAATGCATTAAATGTACAAACATCATTACAAGGAGACAGCCAATTTGTTCTTGATACAAATATAAATCCACCTTCTTTTAACATCTGGGATCAAGAAAGTTTAAGAAGTGATTATACAAATGATACTATAGTCGGTTTCACTTTTGTTCCTGACAGCGATGTGGCATATTGGATCCTGGACGAAAAGCAGACTGTCAAACCGGCAATTGACAGTGTGAAATGGTTAGCTGGTGAACCATGGACATATACATTTAAAGACGTCATCAATGAGAAAAAGGTGTTATATCTTTGGACCAAAGATCGTGCCGGCAACATTAATGCTGAGGTGGTTTCACGCTCTATTATTTATGATACAGTCGCACCGACAACTTCAATTATTGAGGTATACGATAGAAATATTTCAGAGAACTATTATTTTGTTACCTTGAACTTGAATGAGGTTATCGATTATGCTCCTACACTTACTTATATATTAAATAATACGTTAGTAGGGACTGTTGTATGGAATGCAGGTATATCCAATAGTGCGGCCTGGTCAGGAGGAATCAGTTTTGATGGACCTACTGAAAATACAAAAGTTACATTTAATTTACAAGTTCGAGATAAGGCTGGAAATGAAACCACTCAAATTGGTGAACGCATTTATAACGGTTTAGGAGGAGATGGACCGGGATCGAGTATTGGCAATTTTGTTACCATTGAAGTAGCAAATGCGCATCTTAAATCAGGCGAATATACTGTGACGATGAGCCTGGACATTTCCAACCCCTTAAAGGTTACTCCTTCAATTATGCTTCATTATGACTGGATACCATCTCCTAATGATTGTCAGACTCTACATGTATTTGGTCTGGTAACTCAGAATATTGCAGGTATTGGCTACTTAGCGACCTTTAATGTGCCGTCCGATGGAACGAGGGATGGTCAAGTTTACTTTTATGTAGTTGTTACCAAGGATGCAGGAGATGTCGTAACTATAACAAGTAATATATATAGTGATGCTTATATTAACGGAATAAATAAAGTAGAGTTTGATACCCAGTTAAATATACCTACGTTTACGGTATATGATGCAGGCACTGTCGATACTTATTATACAAATGACCATATTCCCCGGGTTTCTGTTACTAATGATCCTGATGTTACTGCATGGATATTAAGTGAACATCAGATTGCTCTGCCAACTTTTAACAGTGTTTATTGGAGGGTAGAGAAACCTTTCGAGTATTCTTTTTCGGATTTGAAAAATGAAAACAAGACACTATATCTATGGGTTAAGGATGATGCCGGTAATATTTTTGGATCGCCTGTTACCAGCAGCATATTCTTTGATAATACGGTACCCGCGATATCAGGAATAGATATAGCGAATAAACCATATATCGGCAGCGGTAATTATACTGTAACATTTAACGTAAGCGAGGCGT
>QKMY01000012.1 GCA_003242895.1 Candidatus Margulisiibacteriota bacterium | reverse complement strand
CATATACCTTAACCGATGTCCAGGGAACGCATAATCTGTATGTCTGGACAATAGACCGGGCATTGAATATCAGTAGCGCCAATACTAGTATCATTTATGATAACCTGGCACCTAGTGTGAGTAT
The DNA here is from genome assembly GCA_003242895.1 of Candidatus Margulisiibacteriota bacterium. Taxonomy (NCBI): domain Bacteria; kingdom Bacillati; phylum Candidatus Margulisiibacteriota; species Candidatus Margulisiibacteriota bacterium. The sequence continues at coordinate 34,309 of QKMY01000012.1, read as the reverse complement.
TGAAATGAATAAGAACCCATCTGCCGTGCCTACAGGCACTGTGATAATTACTGTGAACATCACGGATGTTGAAAGCGGTATAGCATCAACTCCGAGTGTCTGGTATAAGCCTTATGGCAAAGCGCAGGTACCAATTACCTTAACCGCCAGGATAGGGAACCTCTATCTGGGTGTTTTTGATGTAACCACGGTGATATCTGATGGCCCTGCTTACTACGGAGTGACAGTGGAGGATAATTTAGGCCATATATCAACAACCGTTAAGAGTATTATCTATAATAATAATCCTTATACAAATAGTTTTGTAATAAGCAAGAATATGGGGCTAGTTGAATTTAATCTATATGATCAAGATACATTTGCAATGGATTATACAAATGATCAAAAAATATTGGTTCAGTATTCCAATGATACCGATTCGGTTGCCTGGATACTTTCTGAGACACAGGCTACTCGACCAAATGCCAGTAATCCTGGGTGGGAAAATATTCGACCGGTGTATTATATATTTAAAAATAATACTAGCGAAATTAAAACTATATATTTATGGACTAAAAATGGGCTAGGAAATATAAGTGAGATGGCTGTTACAAGAAGTATCGCCTATGACAATAAGCTGCCGGCGGCGTCAATTTCTATGAGACCGTATCCTTCTCTGCCAACAGGAGACGTTATAGTTACCGTAAATATAATTAATGAAGACTATGATATTCTTGTTACACCCCATTTAACTTATACAATAACTAATAATGTAACCGAATTAAAACTTATGAAAGCAGAGAATTTTGTCTGGTTTGCTACATTTAACATTAGTTGCCTTAATGTAGATGGAATTGCTGCTTTTAGTATAAAGATCACTGATAACGCCATGAATGTGGGAACTTCCCTCCTTGGTGCCTCAACGTTCAATATTGATACAATCCATCCGGTAGCTCCTAAGCTCGTACTTAGTGATTTGAATTCAGCCTCTACAATAAATGCTAATTCTCGTACTGTTAATGTTCAAATGGCTGATAATAATGATATTGCTGCCTGGATGTTATCAGAGACCAGGACCACTGCGCCTTTGTCTCAAGATTCCGGATGGGTATATACTAAACCGCTTTCTTATACATTCCCTGTTGATATCCCGGATATTAAAACAGTTTATTTATGGGTAAAAGATGATGCTGGTAATATAAATGAACAACAGATAACAGCCACAATTAATTATGATAATGTGTTTCCGACTGGTCATGTGTCAATTGCACCATCGAATAGTGTCAGTTCCGAAGCTGTTTCTGGTTTATTAACAGTGACGTTGGCCTTGTCGGAAATAACAACTACTCCTCAAATTGTTATAAGAACATCTGACCTGATAAATTATTACCCTGCGGTTAAAGGGAACTATCCGAATTGGACTGCTGATTTTCATATTAATAATAGCACGCCGGGAGGAATTGCTTATATTTCTTATAGGGCAACGGATAATGCTGGTAATATAGGAACACAGATTTCTTCAGGTTTTACTACCTTTAATATTGATACATCTATTAACAATCCTTCTATGAATATATACGACTTTGATAGTGGATCGGGAGTTTATACGAATCAACGGATTATTTCAGTTAACATCACTAATGATCCGGATATCGTTGCCTGGATTGTTGAAGAAGGCTGGGCAATAAAACCTGAAAAATCTCAGTTTGCCAGTTATAGCACTAAGCCTGTAACAATTAACTTGTCGGCAATGAACGATGATAAAACCGTTTATGTCTGGGTAATGGACCATGTAGGAAATATTAATCCAAGTTCGATTTATAAGACTATTAAACTGGATAATACACCACCAATAGGTTTGGTATCGATGAGTTTGTGTCCTGATGTACCGGCAGGTAAAGAAGTTAGAGTAACGATTGATTTGTCGGAAACCTTACAAATAGCTCCTGTATTGAGCTTCACTCCTTCCGGAAATGCTCCAGTTACTCTTAATCTCACCGGCTCTAATAGACAATGGGCGGCAACATTTAGTGTAACTACCCAGACCGGTGATGGTACCGCGAAATGGAATGTTGCTTTTCTTGATGTTGCCGGTAATTTGGCAACACATAATCTTGGAGTTACTACTTTTAATATTCAAACAAGTATTCCTGCAGACCCGGTATTTAATTTGTCAGATTTGGATTCTAGAAATACGGCTTACTCTAATTCTACAGTGGTAAGTATTAATATCAGTTCGTCAACAGCTAACGTATCAGTATGGTTTTTTGAAGAGGTCCCGGCTGGCGGGACTGCAGTAAAACCGCTTGTTGATGATAGTCGTTTTAATACTAATCCTATTACTACGTTTGCCATTAATAATGCAGAAGGTCAGCATGATGTGTGGATGTGGATTAAGAATAATATGGGCAATGTTAATAATGGCCCTGCCAAGACAAGTATCATATTGGATACTGTTCCACCGTCTGCTACTTTTAGTTTAGTGGATACTAATGTAAGTTATGGAAATCATTCTATAGTGCTCTCACTTAGTGAAGCTGTTGATTCTGTTCCATCTTTGAACTTAAACGTATCTCCTAATACTTATCTGCCTGTAATTCTTAGTGGAAGCGGCTTGAACTGGACAGGTTCTTTCTTGTTAACTTCACAGAACGTTACTAATGGTGTGGTTACCTGGAATTTGCTAATTACCGATCTTGCTGGGAATCCTCGTTTCATAGATAATAAGAAGTTTACGGTAGACACCTCTGCGCCTCCTAATCCGGTAGTAAATATACAAGGTCTGAATCAAAAAGATCCTCTGTATAAATATATTAAAACAAAAGATGGATGGGTGAAGGTATCAATTTCTAATCTTGTTTCCGGGTCAAAATATTTAATCGATCAGATTACTACTCAACGTATGGATGCTCAAGCAGCACCGCCATCATCCTGGATTGATTTCGATGATTTGGTAAGTGGACGTACTATGCAGGTTAGTAGTGGTGAAGGGATCAATACTATATACATATGGGTTAAAGATAATTTGGGAAATGTTAACTTTAACTTAACATCGGTTACGATTAATTATGATCCTTCCAAACCTCAAACTGCGATAAGCACAGTGCCTAATATGAGTGATATGAAAGCCGGACCGGTTTCGGTATTCTTAACTACAAACGAACCTCTTATCTCAACACCGTCATTGCAGATGATTCCATCCGGCAGCACCGGGATTACCATAAATATCGATACTGTGAATTCTGACCGTACTCAATGGCAGGGTAGCTTTGTTATTGTTCCTGAGATGAATAATGGGGTCGCGGTATTCTCAGTCTGTGCGACTGACAATGCTGAAAATGTAAATAATTCTGTAGATGCCGGGAGATCAACATTTAATATCGATACAATTATTCCTAGTATATCCGCTTATACACTATATGACTCTACAAGTTATTCAATGGACTTCACCAACTCGTTACAGATTAGCTTGGCAGCTACCTTTGATTCTGATGTCGTAGCCTGGTTCCTCAAAGAAAACGCCGGAGCCGCTCCGCAATACAATACGGTAGGATGGCAGTCTTTGCAGCCAGCGGGGATTGATCTTTCGGATATGGGAGACACCACTAGAAGGATTAGCCTGTGGGTAAAAGATCGGGCTAACAATATTTCTTCAATTATTGATAAATACATTACGGTAGACAGGACTGCTCCTTCCGGTAATTTTACACTTACCGATAAGGACAGTAAATCCGAACAATGGTGTAATGATCTTGTTATCAGTGTAAATATCAGTACGGATGCTGATGTTGTTGCCTGGTTAGTTAAGGAAGACCAATTAACCCCTGTAAGTGAGAATTCAAATGAGTTATTAGGATCTGTTCCGGGCACGGTTTCGATATCTGCCAGTGATGGAGAAAAAAATATTTATCTTTGGATAAAGGACCGGGCCGGGAATTTAAATAGTGTTACATTCAAGAAAACCATATTACTTGATCGAACTTTGCCGATGATCAATTTCAATCCTAATACTATAGAAATATCAAAGGCTGTTGCAAAAGCAGGGGATCAACTATTTATAACTTTTAATGCGGTTGATAGAACTGTGGATAGTGTGCCAAGAATTGTAACTACCTCATTATGGATTGTTCCTCAGTCCGGTATCCCGACTGCTGCTGAATTCGTAGCACGGACAATTCATAGCACTTTCCAGTTTAACCCTATTTATGATGGTAATTATTACAGGTATTCATATTTAGTTGGTAATTCGCAGTCCGGACTTGTCACTATGAACATAACAGTTACAGATAAGGCAGGGAATATCTCGACAACTATCAATAACACGACCCTCATTATTGATAATGATTGTCCTGTGGTGACAACTTTCTCTGTCACTCCTCAAAGACAAACGAATAGAGGGTTAGTAACTTTTTCATTGGGAAGTACTGACAATGTAATGATATCTACAGCCTCGATACTTGTTCGGGAGCCTGGTTATAATGAGATAATCGCGCCATATATTAATAAGGTTGGCGACATATATTATTTTAATTATAAGATATCCGGTGATGAATCCGGCACAGTAAATATTACTGCCAATATTACAGATATTGCAGGAAATACGACTGTCTTGACTGCGAATAATGTCCTTTATGCGAATAATGATATGCCGATGGTAGCCGAGATCAATATTTATAATCAGAATACAGGCGTTTACGGGTATGTCAGGTCCGGGGATTATGTCTTGATTACAGCGAATATCGTAAACGGCAGTGGTGTTTCAATAAATGGAATTCATGCGGACCTGACATGTTTAGGCAGGGGTAACAATATTTCTCCTGATATTTGGGACCAAGAAACAGCACAATGGCAGGTTACAGCGGCTTCGTTAGTTGATGCAACTGCAACATTAGGAATATTTGTAGTGGATAATTTGGGGAATACTTCCAATATGGAGGTCAAATCATTTATTATTGATAATACTGTTCCGACTGTTGATGCCAGTTCTGTTTTTGCTGATAAATATGTTGCTCACGTCGGTTCTGTTGTTACCATTTCATTCAATGCGTCTGATATTAACGGTATTGTTACTACGAGCGTATCTGTAAAAGAGCCGGGGATAGCGACAAGTGATGCCGTGTTTGTTAAGGTATCGGGAAACTCTTTTATCTATAATTATCCTGTAAAGAGCACCTTTGACGGTTCAGCGGTAATAAATGTGATGGCTAAGGACATGGTAAGTAATACGTATAGCACAATTAATGTCGTAGCTCTTAGAATTGACAATACCGCTGCATCAATTTCGATCATCGAAATGTCTAAATATCCATATGTAAGCAGTGGAGATCTATTCGTAACTGTTAATGTGTCGGAATCATTGGAAATTACGCCTGACGTATATATTTTGACATCAGGTAATACAAATGAAGTTCACACAACTTTTACCCGAAAGAATGGCAATAGTTGGGCAGGGCAGGTAAATATAGCAGGTAATTTACATAATGGTATTGCATCAATTTATACAAGAGTGACTGACAATGCCGGGATTGTTACTACTGTACTTGGCTCTGGAAGTATAGCAACTATTAATATTGATACGATAGCTCCGCCTGCACCGTCTTTATTTATTATACGAGATCGAAATGTAGGAAGGACAGAAATAACCGATGAGAGACTTGTTAGTATAGATATAGTTTCAGACCCGGATGTACAGTACTGGCTGCTTAGCGAAGATCAGACATCCCAACCGACGCCGAATAATCCACTGTGGGCGCAAAGAGGTGTTTGTCCTGTTACGTTTAATATTACCAGTGCCGGTGACGGGACCAAAAAATTATATCTATGGACACGTGATAATGCCTTAAATCTTTGTCCGATAGCTGTAAGCAGTTCGATTATGCTGGATAATACCGGAGCGATGGCAGTTATTTCCATGAGCCCGTATCCTGATGTCCCATCCGGTCCTGTATCCGTTAATATTGCGGTATCCGAAAAGGTTTTTGTTACACCTCAGGTTTCCGTGATTACGTCGTTGGGCACGGTTATTGCAATTAATAACCTAATTCCAATAGATATGTATAATTGGCAGGGAAGTTTTAGAGTTACCGGAAATAACATATCCGGTGACGGGATTGCTACCTTTAACATTGTTGTGGAGGATTCTGTCGGGAATATTTCAAGTACTCTAAGTGCTGGAGTTGTAACCTTTAACATCGATACGACTCATAATAATTCGGTATTTGCCTTAAGAGATCAGGATACGGAAGATGACGAATTCATAAATGATAGTACTGTTCTGGTTGATTATCTCTCTGACGAGGATTCTGTGGCTTGGATGATCTCAGAGGTCGTTTCAAAAAAACCGGCAGTTAATGATTATCGATGGGCAAATTATCAGCCGGTTTTTTATACCTTTAAAAATATAATCAGTGGAAATAAGACGGTCTATCTATGGACAAAGGATAAATTGGGGAATATTAATCCTGGAGTTGTTTCCTGGAATGTAGTTTTTGATAATATACCTCCGAAAGGATCAATACTGTATTTTAAAGATGATTTAACCGGTGATGTGCCGATAACCCTGAGTGTATTAAATGAAGATTACGCTCTTCGAATAACACCGAACCTTATGTATGGTACTTCGGTTAATATGATGCCGGTTACTTTGAGCCGGGCTGGAGATTTTGTCTGGGTTGGTACTTTTAACATAGACCTGGTAGTTACTAAAAGTTATTTGGAATTCGCTATATCGATTACCGATAATGCATCGAATTTGAATACCGATAAAAAACCGATCGGGTCCGGTGGTAGCAGTGGTGGCGACGGAACCGGCGATGGTGACGGCGGTGGTGGTGGTGGGACCGGTGTAGTTCCAGAAGAGGTTCAAGGTAAGGTTCTAATTGTTAGCGGTGTAATTGATACTTCACCTAAGATAATCTATACGGGTGATACAGGTCCCGCTATTATAACCCTTGATGCCAGAGCAAGCAGTAATATCCTGAGTTGGTATGGTGTCCAGGTTGTTCTTACAGGAAATGTGCTGGCCTCAAATATTGAAGCAGTCAAAGTCTATAGGGCCGGCCCCAATATTAACTCGCCACTTGAAAATGCCGTATTGATCAGTTCAGGCACGGATATATTTGTGAGAACTACAGCTAATTTATTGGTTGCCAGTATAACCTTTTTGTCAACTGAGAAAGTTGATGTTTCCGGAAATAAATATGTAATAGCAGCGTATACAAAAGACAGGGCTGTACCTAATCAGTCCTTCAGGTTACTTATTCCTAACGGAGCATATTTTTCTGTTAATTCGGGCAATATTGTAGAAAGCGCGTTGTTTCCGGTACAAACAGGTTTTATTACTATTAAAGAGGCTCCTAACAAGTTGTTGATGCAATCATGTAAGTATATAATTCCTTGTGCCAGACAGAATAACAAAGATGTTTTAGCAGGCGCTGTCAGATTGAGATCAGATAAGAATCTTATTGTATGGCGTGCTTTAAGTTTTAAACTGGATGGCAGTATTAAGGAAAAGGATATTAAAAACATTAAGATATATAAAGATAATGGGGACTCTGATGCTGAAAATTCCAGATTCGATGTTAATTCCGATGAATTGATTTCCAGCGGGGAGTATATTTTTGTATCGGGAAATACCGTATACCTGGAACTAAGGACTGTTCAGGAGATTTCTTCGGAATTTCTGGAAGGCAGAGTCTATTTTATTGCTCTCGATTTTGATCGCTATGCTTCGGTTAACAGTACTATGCAACTGGTTATTCCAGATCCTTCTTCTTTTATAATAAATAGCCCCAATATTACCGTAGATTTTAACTTTCCTTACGAAAGTGAAACTAACACATTGAACCGATATAACTCGGAAATTAAAGTCAAAGCTGAAGAACTGATTAATTCGGCTGTATACCCCGGGACAGATATGAACCTGATTGCCAAGCTGGCAATTTCCCTTGATTCCGAAAGCAGAACAATTAATTCTCTTGCATTACATATTTCAGGGACCAGCAATGTCTACGATAAAATGACAATATCAATATATCGGGATGTTAATCGGAATGATCTTTATGATGTTACTTCTGATGTGCTAGTCGGGCATACTGACGGGTATGTGTCTGAGACGGCAGTAACTATCAATTTTATCACGCCAATTGCAGTAGACGTAGTTACCAGGAATTATCTGATATTAGTATCGCTAGGTAACGAAGCCCGTATTGGAAACAGTTTCGGATGTAGTTTAGGTATTAATGATTTTGTTATAGATTATGATTCTTATATTGCTTCAGCTAATTTGCCGTTTCAGACCCATGTATGGGATATTATTGATAGACGACAACCTGAGAAACCGAAAGTGTCCGGAAATTATTTTGTTGCTGATCCTTCATCCCTTATCCGTGAAGTTAAGACGTTTGTCCCTGACGGAGTAATTTCCAGGATATTACAGGCAATCGGATCTGCTCCGGGCTTGGATGATGTTATGCCATGGTCTGAGGTTGATACGCAGGTATTGTCAGCTCATTCTGTCAAGTCTAAGAGCCTTAAATCCAGTTCAATAAGCTCTACGTATAACATATCCGGAGTTAATTTGCAGCATAAGCAGAAATATTATTATTCGGTAAAAGCTATTAACGAGCAGAACTCGGAAAGTTTTGAGAGCGAGGTATCTTCTGTACCTTTCGAAGTCGATCTTACACCGCCAAAATCAGCTTCAGATAAAAAAATACATGTATATTCATCTGTTTCGGAAGGTTCAAGCAATAACGCCGTAGTATCTCATGCGCTTGACTGGAATCCATATCTTGATGAAGAATCCGGGATTAAATGTCATGAAGTCTGGCAGAGTACTGGTTTTGAACCGAAATGGATTAATGTGGCAATAGTTACCGGGAATAAATCTATATTACAACTAACTGATAGAGAAAAGAATTCAACGTATTATTATAAGATAAGGGCAATAAATAATGCTGATAATCCTTCTGATTTCGATCTTGTATCGGATCCGACTAATACTTCTTATCCGGGAGAATTAATATCGAAAATAAGCAACTATCCTAATCCTTTTGATTCCAGACAGAAGCTTACTACAATTACTTACTTCTTGAGTAAAGATATTACTGTGACTATAAAGATATTTGATGCACTGGGGCATGTGGTATCGGAGAAAGAATATAATGCCGGCAGTAACGGGGGGCAAAAAGGCACCAATAAAATAACTTGGGATGGAACTAATGATAATGGCAAGAAAGTAGGTAAGGGCGGTTATATAATGTATATCAATCCGGTTGGCATAGAAGCTACGGGTTACATCGCTTTGCCGTGGATAATCGGAGTCATTCATTAGGTTAAAGTGTTTTTCTTTAATCGCTGCTCGATGTATGCCTAGATATACCTGTGTTGCGGTTTATTCGTTAAGGATAGGGACTGTCAGTTCTTTATAGGAGTTTACTATATGAATAAGACTGTTATCTCACACGGAGTAAGTTTCGGAACAGCTTTAGCCATGGTAATTTCCTGGTCACTTAACAAATCTGTTTTGTGGGCAATAATCCATGGATTCTTGTCCTGGTTATATGTGTTATACTATTTGTTAGTACTTAAATAAGTATAGGATCAATGGTGAATTATGGGAAAAATAATAACGTTAGGTAATGATGGAATTCTTTATATACAGTTTGCAAAAGATTATTCCGGGGAAATTGTTAACGATTTTTGCCTGGAAATTAAATCTTATTATTATCCAATCCTTGATGATCCGAAATACCGGCCGAATACTCTGATAAATTTCTCTCATTTTCCAATTGGCGCAGTATTTTCGACCGAAAGCAGAGATATTATTATAAAGGCACTTAAGCCGATAGCACATATCAAGTCAAAAGTTGCTTTAATCGGCAATAATTCTGTTACAGATATTATACTGGATTTTATTTTCACTATGGCAGGGATGAAAGACGACATTAAATCATTTAAATCAACAGATGCAGCGCTTATCTGGTTGAAATCGTAAAAAAATAAATTGCCATTTTGGGGGCCAGGTTAAGGAGCGGCAGTGATAGCATCCTTAGCTCTTTTTTAATAAATCATATACTCGGAGCTAAGGACTACAAAGCCTGTTAGCTAATCAATCGTTTTTTCAATTGCCTGATTGCAAGATAACTCATCACAACCGTAAAGATGACAATATAACCTATATCGACCAAGACCATCGAATTCAATTGCATAACACTCAGCATTCTCAATAGCCTTACGGTATGGGTAAGAGGTAATAATTCAGCAATTATTCTCAATATCGGTGGAAGGCTTCCAAGAGAAAACACCACACCTGAAAAGAAGAACATCGGAGAGATGAACCCGGTAGAATAAAAGTTAAACTGGTTGATGTCATTCACAAAAGAAGTTACCAGAAGAGAGAGGGCTGCAAACATAATCCCTGTCAGGAATCCGATAATCGGGACGATAAGAAATAGTTTAATCGGCAGTATACCGAATATCGATATAACTGTCAGGACGGCAGTAGCAAAAAATAAACCTTTTGTGCCGCACCAGAGTATTTCTCCAAGCAGCAAATCTGTCGCTGTTAAAGGTGCGCCAAGCATGCCGTCATAAACTTTTTCGAATTCCAACCGGACATAAGTACCATATGTGCACTCAAACGCGGCGGTGAACATCGCAGAAGTCAGTATGAGCCCTAAGGACAGGAATTGAATATAGGGAACGCCTTCCATTGTCGAGACGTAATTTCCCAGACCTAACCCTATGCCGAATAAAAAGATTAACGGTTCGAGGAAAGGTGGAAATCCATTGGTGACAATGTTTTTTGTATAGACTTTCATGTGCCGGTACCATACACTGCTGATCCTGTGCCAGAAAGAAGGACAAGGTCCGTTACCGTTCTTCATGAAGTTTCCTCCCTGTTAGCTTGAGAAAGAGATCTTCAAGATTAGTCTGTCGTAATAAGAAAGTACCCGGCTTCAAGATCGTTGAAAATTTTTTAAGATCATCAATTGTGTCCGAAAATATGAATAGGATGTCACGAGCTTCATCGAGCCGTGCTGACATCGTGCTCAAAAGTTGTTTGATGTGAGATAGTTCGCTTTTGTCCTGCACTTCCAGAACATAGCTTTCGATAGTGTGCTTAAGAAGTTCTTTGGGGTTTCCACCGGCGACCTTTTCTCCCTGGTAGAGGATCATAATATTATCGGCAAGCTGAAAAGCTTCTTCCATATAATGCGTGGTCAGCAGGACAGTTGTGCCTTCTTTTTTGAGGTATCTTATCTTGTCCCATATTAAGTGCCTGACCTGAGGGTCTAATCCTGCTGTCGGTTCATCGAGAATGAGCAGTTTTGGATTATTAAGCAACGCCCTGGCAATAACCAGCCGTCTTTTCATTCCTCCTGAAAGCTCTTTCACGTGGGCATACTTTTTGTCGGAAAGTTCCATGAAATCAAGTTGGCTGCTGATCCTTTCTTGGGCGGATTTTGCGGGGATCGCATAGAAACGGGCATATATATCGAGGTTCTCTTTGACATTAAGTTCTTCATCTACATTATTTTCCTGTTGAACAATGCCGGAGAGATACTTGATCTCCAGCTCGTTCATTGCAGGATCACAGCCAAAAACACTTATGTTTCCGTGATCGTGTTTGTCGCGAATACTCCGGCCATAGATCATTTTCATCATGGTGGTCTTCCCTGCTCCATTCGGTCCGAGCAGTGAAAAACACTCGCCTTCCTGCACTTCAAAACTGACATTGTTGAGAGCTATGAAGGTGCCAAAAGATTTTTTTACATTAGTGACACTGATTATATTTTTTTTCATATATTTAGTAATTTCTTTGTCATTTGATCTGGTATGATCGCCAGATTATAGTATATTTTTCTGGATTGGTACAAAGCTTTTTTTGCTCCATAGAGTGCAGAGATACCTCAAAATAATCTTAAATTTCTTTATATGAAGCCAGGGTTTTCATATAATTAGCCCGTTCAAAAGCAGCAGGATCAGCCACTGAACGCTGGCTCATTACCCCCTGCAAATGACGAACCGACCTCCGATGGTGCTCTTCCAGCCATCTGGTCAAACCCTCTATCAGTAGCGTTATATGACTTATACCGTTTTTTAATAATGCAGAAGTCATCATTGCTACCTTTGCTCCTGCCATTATAGATTTGACAACGTCATCAACCGTATGAACGCCACCGGTTATAGCCATATCGGTTTTAATCCGGTCCTCAAGAATCGCTACCCAGCGAAGCCGCATCCGCAGTTCTTCCGAAGTACTCAAAACCAGATTAGGAACAACCTTTTCTGCTTCTATGTCCAGATCCGGCTGGTAAAAACGATTGAACAGTACGAGAGCATTTGCCCCTGCTTCAATTAGTTGAAATGCCATGTTCGGAATAGAACTGAAAAAAGGGCTGAGCTTAACAGCTATCGGTATGCTGATGCTATTCCTGATGTTTTTGACAAGATCAATATATATTTTTTCTATTTGACCTGAAGTAATGTCCGTACTTGTGCTCAGGTAATAGGTGTTTAACTCCAAGGCATCTGCTCCTGCTTCTTCAATCAATTTTGCGTAACGCGTCCATCCTCCTGTAGAGACTCCGTTAAGACTTCCAATGACTGGTATACCTATGAGCTTCTTAGCATTTTCAATATGTTTAAGATAGTCATCGGGCCCTATCTTATAATTGCCGAAATCAGGTAAATAGGTGAGTGATTCCGCAAAACTCTCTGTTCCTTGTACCAGATATCGGTTTAACTCTTTACTTTCCGCTGTTATCTGTTCTTCAAAAAGTGAGTACATCACTACCGCTGCTATACCGGATTCCTCCATGCGGCGAAGGTTTTCCATATCCTGGCTCAAAGGCGATGAAGAGGCAACCAGCGGGTTCTTTAACTTCAGTCCCATGTATTCAGTGCTTAGGTCTACCATGTCCTTACCTCCTTGACGCATTATACTGGCAGTTTTGCCCAGTGTTCATAGAGCTTCCAGCGCTTTGCAACGTCTTCCTTTGCCCGTGCTAAAAGCAATTTCGCTTCTTCCGGATTACTATGGACTAATATACTGTACCGTGTTTCGTTATAGATGTAATCTTCGAGTGGAATACTCGCCGGTTTTGAATCAAGTTGCAGTGGTGATTTGCCTTCTTTTACGAGTGCCGGGTTATATCTGATCAGGGGCCAGTACCCTGAAAGGACTGCTGCTTTCTGTTGCTGCATTCCGTAAGCAAGATTGTATCCTTGGCCGATGCAGTGGCTATAAGCGACAATGATTGACGGACCATCGTATGCCTGCGCTTCCCGGAATGCTTTGATTGACTGAGCGTCATCCGCACCCATGGCAATTCTGGCGACATAGACGTTTCCATAGACCATAGCCAGCATAGCCAGATCTTTTTTTGCGGTTTTTTTCCCGGCAGCTGCGAATTTGGCGACGGCTCCGCGTGGTGTAGCCTTGGACATCTGACCTCCGGTGTTGGAGTATATTTCGGTATCAAGTACAAGGATATTTATGTTAGCCCCTAATGCCAGTACATGATCGAGTCCCCCATAACCGATATCATAAGCCCACCCGTCGCCTCCTACTATCCATACATTTTTCCGGGCTAGCAGGTCTGCTATGCTTAAGAGCATTTTTGCGTTATCGTCATCCAGCATAGCCAATTTTTCTTTCAAAGTTTTGATTCGCTCACGTTGCTGATCGATATCAGACTCAGAGTTCTGCTCTGCGTTAAGGAGCGCTTCAACCAGGTCGTTACCAATTGCTTCTGACATGCCTTGCAGCAGTTCTTTGGCATATTCGATTTGCTTATTCAGGCCCTGCTTCATTCCGAACCCGAATTCGGCATTATCTTCAAACAGGGAGTTGGACCAGGCCGGACCTTTTCCCTCGCGATTAGTAGTCCAGGGAGTTGTTGGTAAATTGCCGCCGTAGATAGAGCTGCATCCGGTAGCATTAGCGATATATATTCGTTCACCGAAAAGCTGGCTTAGGAGTTTGAGGTACGGGGTCTCTCCGCAACCGGCACAGGCGGCAGAAAACTCGAATAACGGCTGAAGGAATTGGATATCTCTTGCCAGACTAAGATTAAGCTTGCTCCGGTCGATCTCAGGTATCTGAGAAAAGAATTCCCAGTTCTTTACTTCCTGTTCGCGGATAGGGGCCTGCGGCACCATATTAATTGCTTTGAGCCGGGGTTCTTGCTGGTTTTTTGCAGGGCACACGACGACGCAAAGCGTACATCCGGTACAGTCTTCGGGCGAAACTTGTAATGTGAAAAGCTTATCCTGGAAGGGGCGCATGCGTGCCGGGGTTGATTTAAAGGTGTCCGGTGCATGTTCAAGAATGGCAGGGTCATAGACTTTTGCACGAATAACCGCATGGGGGCAAACCAGGGAACATTTTCCGCATTGGATACAGGTATTTGTATCCCACGCCGGGATTTCTTTGGCAATATTTCGTTTTTCATATTTTGTTGTACCACTTGGAAATGTTCCGTCGGGAGCAAAAGCACTGACCGGAAGATCGTCTCCTTCATAGGTAAGGAGCTTTGCAGTAACAATCTGCACGAATTCCGGTGCATTGTCAGGAACAACCGGACGAAAATCAAAGCTGCTTGTTGCTTTTCCCGGGACCTTAACTTCGTGTAGATTGTTAAGCGCTTCATCGACAGCCTGGAAATTCATCTTCACAATAACATCGCCATGTTTGCCATAAGATTTTTCAATGGAATGTTTTATTGTGCTAATAGCATTTTCAATGGGGATAACCTTACTGAGCGCAAAAAAACATGTTTGCATTATGGTGTTGATCCGTACGTCCAATCCGATGTCCCTGGCTATTTTATACGCGTCGATAACAAAGAAGCGTAAATTCTTATTAATGATATGCTCCTGAGCTGTTCGGGGCAGGTGATCCCAGACCTGTTCCTCCGGGTAAGGACTATTGAGCAGGAAGGGAGCGTTGTGCTGTGCGACTTTGAGAATATCCAGCCGTTCTACGAACTCGAATTGATGGCAGGCTACGAAGTTTGCTTGGGTAATAAGATAGGGCGCGTCAATCGGTGCAGGACCAAATCTGAGGTGTGAAATGGTCAGCGATCCGGCTTTATGTGAGTCGTAAACAAAATATCCCTGGGCATAATTATCTGTTCCTTCCCCGATAATTTTAATAGAGTTTTTATTCGCGCTTACAGTGCCGTCAGCACCTAGTCCGTAGAAAATAGCGCGGGTCCTGTCTTCCGGTTCTATAGAGAAACTTTCGTCATAATCAAGGCTATTATAGGTCACATCATCTTTTATTCCGACAGTAAAATGGTTGATGTTTTTGTCCATATTATCAAATATCGCTTTGACCATCGGGGGATAGAATTCTTTTGAGGAGAGCCCATATCTGCCACCGGTTATACGGGGTGGCTGAGAAAAATGCGAGATTCCCTTGTCGTGTGCTTCATTAATAGCTGCTACGACATCAAGGTAGAGCGGTTCGCCTTGACTGCCCGGCTCCTTTGTCCTGTCGAGTACGGTAATATTCGTTACGGTTTTTGGAATAGCCGCGATAAAATGTTCGAGGGAAAACGGCCGATAAAGCCTGACCTTGAGCACACCGACTTTTTCTCCGTGCCGGTTGAGATGTTCAACGGTTTCTTGTACAGTTTGCGCTCCGGAACCTATTAGTACGATTATTCTGTCTGCGTCCGGTGCACCGGTATATTGGAATAATGAATATTGCCTGCCCGCAATGCCGGCAAACTTGTCCATAATTTTCTGGACAATGCTGGGGCAAGCTGCGTAGTAGGGGTTGGCAGTCTCTCGGGCCTGGAAGAATACGTCAGGGTTCTGTGAAGTGCCTCGGATAAATGGGTGGTCGGGTGATAAAGCGCGTTCCCGGTGCTGTCTTACCAGCGTTTCGTCAATCATGGCACGCAGGTCTGTGACCGTGAGTTCTTCGATTTTCGATATCTCATGAGAGGTACGGAACCCATCGAAAAAATGCAGGAACGGTATTCTTGATTCCAGTGTAGCTGCCTGCGCGATTAAAGCAAAATCCATGGCTTCCTGAACAGAATTAGATGCGAGTAATGCGAATCCGGTTGATCTTGCAGCCATGACATCGCTGTGGTCACAGAAGATTGATAACGCATGTGTTGCTATTGTCCGGGCCGTGACATGGAATACTGTGGAGTTCAGCTCTCCGGCTATCTTGTACATGTTCGGCAACATGAGCAGCAACCCTTGAGAAGCAGTGAACGTAGTCGTAAGTGCACCTGTTTGCAGTGATCCGTGAACAGCTCCTGCGGCTCCGGCCTCACTCTGCATCTCGGTCACATGCGGCACTGTACCCCAAATGTTAGACACATTTTCCTTCGACCACTGATCAGCCAGCTCTCCCATAGGCGACGATGGAGTTATTGGATAAATGGTAATAACTTCGTTTAAATGATAGGCACAATAAGCAGCTGCCTGGTTCCCATCAATTGATACTTTTTTTCTATTCATAAAAGACTCCTTCAGTGTACTGAACATGAAAAACAAGGGTCATAAGCTCTCACTAATTTTTCGCATAATAGCTGTATAGTCTCACGGTCTTTATCCAGATTTTTCTTTACAAGGGCCCTCAGATTATTTTCGATATTCAAAAAATTATGAGATGTAGGTGTTATCAGATTTGCTGCCGTTACGATACCTTTCCGGTCTACGCGGTACCAATGGTATAGTAGTCCTCGAGGTGCTTCGGTAATGGCTCCGCCTTCTCCTGAATTGATCACCTTATTCCGTTCTTCATCATGAAATGGAGTGTTTTCAAGTAAGTGTATGCACATGAGAATGCCGTCAAACACTTCCAGCGCCTGTGCCAGAATGTTGTGAAAAGGATTATTGTCAGGTACCCTGAACCCAATGTTTTCAGCTAGTTGCTTCGTTTCTTCATTGAGCCTATCGAATTTGAGGTTGAGTCTGGATAAAGCTCCGGTAGCAAAGTCTGCTCTTCCTTTGATAATCGAATACTTTGCCCGTGCGTAATTTACTTCTGACTCCTCGAAATGGGATCTATAGTCAGCTACAGGAATATCCAGTCCAAACGTCGAAATTATTTGTCCTCCGTTTATAGCGTACTCATCCTCAGCACCCAGAGCAACATATTCCGAATCCGAATGAAATTCCGGAAGGCTTAGTGCTGCCATATCTTTTACTACTTCTTTTCCATCATCTTTTATTTGCTTAAGCTTGGTTAGAATACTATTGAACTCGTTTTGCGCAGGAATTCTGGTGAACCCCCCGGGCATATGCGTGACCGGGTGCAGTGCCCGTCCTCCGATCAGCCCTGTTAGTTCATTGATGCCTGTTTTAATTTTCATTAAGCGATTTATTTCTACTCCAAAGTCGGGTAGCATTTGAACTATGCCAGGACGCTTGTAATAATCCGGCATAACAAGCATATACAGGTGGATCAAATGACTGGCAATAATCTGGCTGATGCTCATTATTCTTCGTATTATCTTTGTTTGTTCCGTTACTTTTATATTCATTGCTACTTCAAGTGCCAGAATAGCTGTTGTCATATGCGAGACTGGGCATATACCGCATATGCGGGACACAATATCCCCGACTTCATCGAATTTTCTTCCTACCAGGAACCCTTCAAAAAATCTTGGCGGCTCAAATATCCTCAGTTCAATAGCCGGCTCTTGTTCCAGCTCTATCCGGATATTCGTTTCACCTTCGACTCTCGCCAGGTAATCAATATCAATTCGTTCATTTTGGATCATGTTTTCACCTGTCCTGCCTTAAATGCGTCCGTCGGTTGCCCGAACTCAGTAAACCTTCTGAAAATATCTTCGCGGCTAAGCCCTCTTGCTGCAAACTCATTGGCCAGCGCTAAAGAATTTGCATCTGCCATGGGTCCCCAGCAACTGTAACAAGCCCTATTATTAGAAGGGCAGAGCGCGCCGCAGCCTGCGTTAGTGACCGGTCCCATACATGGTTCGTTATAGGCTACCAGTACACAGGTATTTCCTTTGATTTTACATTCGACACATACACAGTATTCTAAGAATTCCGGTTTTTTGTTGAGCAGTAAAGAAATAACCATTTCTGTCAGGTCGCGCTCTCCTATGGGACAGCCCCGAATGTAGCCATCGGTTTTTACATAATGATCGATCGGGTTTGTTTTGACGGAATGAATAACGGAAGTGTTTTTATACACTCTTTTTTCAATGTCATATTCAGCTGTGGTATTTTTTATTGCCGGAACGCCGCCGCACACTGCGCAGGAACCGATTGGGATCAGGTAGCGGCTTGCTTCCCTCACCTTTTTTAACTGAGAAGCCTGCCATTCTTCGGTGATTGCCCCTTCGATCAGTGCAATATCGAACGGACCGTCTTCGATACCGCCGGACTGCAACATTCTGCAGTAGATGATATCGACTGCAGCAAATGTTTCTATTATTCTTTGCTGAAAATAGATCAGCTGGAATTCACATCCCGCACAGCAAGAATATTTGAAAATTCCTATTTTAGGTTTGCTTTTTTCCATAATAGCTACTCCTAAAGTAACGTATCCGCAAATCTTTTAATATCAGGATAAGCAAACACCGGACCATCTTTGCACACGAATTTTGCACCGATTTGACAGTGGCCGCATGCAGCGATACCGCATTTCATCATTCTTTCCATAGACACGAATACGTCCTTGCTATTCATTCCATGAATAATCAGATATCTTGATACGAACCGCATCATTATTTCCGGTCCGCAGATGAAAGCGATTGATTCCTGCCAAGGGACCTTCAGTTCATCGAGTAGGGATGTGATCAGACCAACGCGAGCATCAATCAGATTTTCTGTTGATTTTTCATCAACGGATAATAAAACTGATATGTTTTTCGATTCCGTCCACTCTTTAATCTCGTTTTTGAATAACATATCCCGGTCAGTACGCGCTCCATAAAGCAGGAACAATTTTCTGTAGTTTAAATGGTTTTTAAGTAATAAATGGATAACCGGTCTTAGCGGGGCTATGCCGATGCCTCCGGCGATCAGAAGGATATTTTTATTGGTGACCTTTTCTGTTGGCCAGCCATTACCGAAAGGGCCACGCAGATTGAGTTGCTCCCCGATATTCAGTTTGCAGATTGCATCTGTAACATTACCGACGGACCGGATAGTATGCATGAAGCTGTTCTTATCAAGCATAAGCGAACTAAAAGAGACCGGCGTCTCACCAAACCCGGGTATACCTAACATATTGAACTGTCCGGGTTTAAATGAGAATCCGTCATTATCGGTAAGCGCGATTTTTACCGAACAGGTATCGCTGGTTTCCGGGAACTTATTTTCTAAGATTGCTTGCCTTGGTATCAGTGGATTTGATTGATCCTGTTTCATTTTATCTTCCCAAGTTTATAGTCTTCCTGTATTTGTATGGCCATTTCAGTAAGATCAATGCCGGTCGGGCACCAGGTCATACATCTGCCGCATCCGACACATCCGAAGCATCCGTATTGTTCAATCCAGGTACCAAGTTTATGTGTGACGAACTGCCGCAGACGTGCTTCGCGAGAAGAACGAAAATTACCTCCATGTACTTGGGCAAAATGTAACTCCTGACAAGAATCCCAGTAACGGTTTCTTTCGGTTTTTTTCAGGTCGAAAGAGGTGGTTTCTTCGAAGTTATAGCAGAAGCAGGTCGGACATACCATAGTGCAGTTGGTGCATCCCAGGCATCTACTATCGGCGGTGTCCTTATAAACGGGATGTCCGATATTTCTCAAAAGCAGTTCCGGTAAATTGCGGGTATCGATACTTTTTGTAAACGAGGCAGTTGCTTTCGTTGCTATCTCGGATTTTTCTGTCAGATCAGCCTCCCGGACCTCCTTGAGACCGCTGGCTTTCTCAATCAAATGAACACTTCTATCTGTCTTAGCTTCGATTAGAAGACGGTCTGTAAATCTTGTTATTTCCATGTCGTAGCCTTCGTGAAGCCGTAGGAACGGACCGGTATTCATTGAAGCGCAGAATCCTTTGTTGCAGGCATTATTGCAATTCAGGACGATGGTTATCGAGCCATCTCTTAACGCACTGTAATAGGCGTCGGTATAATCTCCTAAAAAAGTTCTGTCCAGAACGGTTATCGCCTGCATATCACAAGGATGTATTCCGATAATTATCTGACTTATTTTTTCGACCTCTGCAGAACTGATGCTATTGTTTTCTCTATCGAAGTCCATTAATTTTTGGCGAGACCGGTAAATGTATTTTCGTGGTGCCAACATCGTGGAACAGTAATCCAGATGAAACCTTTCAAGATTATCCAGCTTTTCAAAAACCGTTTGGCGTCGTTTTTTGAGTACAGGGCCTATCACTGTGAACTGATTAATCAGGTCCCCAATCCATTTATAAAAACTCTCATATCGCAATGTATATTTGTTTTCCATGCATAACCTCATGCGTTGTTTATATTTGCGGCTGCCTCTCGCCCCAGTCATACCATTTCCATACATCTTTTTGCAGGTCTTCATAATCTCTTTTTACATGCGTATACAACCTGGCGTTCTCGATGGCTACGATTCCGAAATCGCAGAGTATTGCAAGGAACTCCAAGTCTTCTTTTTCAGATTTATAGCTATAAGCTGTGAATATCCTGAGTGTTCCGATAACCCGGTTTTTCAGCTTTAGCGGCAAGCAAATACTAGATTGTATTCCTTCTTTTTCCAGTTCGGCAGGATAGGGGACTCTTTGATCCTCTTTGGCCTTTTCGATTATCACGTCGTTGCCTTTAAGGCATTCTTTAATAAACTCGTCATTTTCAACGGTAGTTTTTTGTTTGAAGTCTTCACTTAATCCAAAAGAAGCGGCATCTTCCAGTTTTCCGGTATCATTGTT
Organism: Candidatus Margulisiibacteriota bacterium; assembly: GCA_003242895.1. Lineage (NCBI taxonomy): Bacteria > Bacillati > Candidatus Margulisiibacteriota > Candidatus Margulisiibacteriota bacterium. Next base: position 13,456 of record QKMY01000012.1, on the reverse strand, counting down.
TACTAATTGCAGGGAAATCCCTTTCGCGTTCATAGCATCGGCAGCGCTCTGACAGATTGTATTGAGAACTTTCTGGATATCCAACTGGGAGGTGATAATTTTGCCTAACTCATTTATACTTTTTAACCGGGCATACCTTTTTGCATTATTTATAACTGCTCCGCCCTGTGAAGCGAAAGTTCTTATGATGATAATGTCGTCCTCGCTGAAAACCCGTTCAGATTGAGAATATATACGTAATAAGCCTAATAATCTATCCTGGAATGTAAGCGGAATTGAGAGTATTGACCGGATACCTTCCTTTTTCATTTCTTCAGGATAAGGGATGCGACTATCATTGGTAACGTCCCGAACCTGTACGACTCTATCTTCCAGAACTTCTTTATCGAGAGGGCTTTTGATCACCTCTATGGGCCCTTTTTCTATGTACGCTTGAGATAGACCATAGGTAGCTGCGATCTCTAAAGTCTTTCCGGTCTTGTCTAGCAGTCTTAGAGAACAGGCTTTTGCATCGAGACACTCAGCGGAATTTTTGACTAAAGAATTGAGAGCATCATGATAATCTAAAGTAGCTGCAACATTTTCACACGTCGAACATAATGTGCTTAAGAATTTCTTTTTCATAATGCACTCCTCGTCGTTTAACTTAGTTACCTTACTCTATGATCGCTATAGCTGCTACCGGACATTGATCCGCGGCATCCTGAGCAGTGTCTTCCAGTACCTCGGGTACCGGGTCTGTATAGGTGATAGCCAGATCTCCTTCCATTCTAAAAACTTCCGGGCATAATGTTGGGCATAGCCCGCATCCGATACATGTTTCCGGGTCAACAATTGCTCTCACGGCAACCTCCTTTTTAGCTAAAGAAACTAGGACTAGCAGGATAAATAAATAAGCTTGATATTGTAATGTATTATGAGAATATTCTTTGGATATGCCGGGATGATAATCACTATTTGGTGTCTTAAAAAGAATTAAGGCGATACTAGTGTGAGTTATAATAATTGTCAATGAGCGCTCTTCCTTTTTTCTTGCTCATAAATAGTGTATTAATTCCGGTATTCCTTCTGGTTTTTTTTACTATGCAATCAAAAATTGTCTATAACAATAGTCGTTACCGATACTTAATCTTTTTGTTCCGGTCTAAAGCATAATTATCTTGTGTAATATAATTGCGCTAATCCCGAAGAATAGCTTATACATTTGGTGAACTGTAATGGTATTTCCTTATGTCTTTTTTCGAATAACGGAATCCCGTTTCCCAGCAAAATCGGATGGACCGAAACTATATACTCATCTATCAAATTATACTGCACAAATTGATTGAGTAAGTTTGATCCGCCGATAAGCCATATATTTAAATGGCTTTCTGGTTTTATGCGCGTGATGAAGTCCTCAACCCGTTCATTCACAAATTCAACATTATCACGTTTTCCCGGTGCGTCTGGTGAGAAAACAAAACACCGTTTCTGCTTATAAGGGAATTCTCCGAACCCAAGTACCTGCTCGTAGGTAACGCGTCCCATGATAACAATATCTATTGAATCAATGAATTCCAGATATCCGTAATCCTGGTCAGTGTATAACCAGTCGACATCGCCATTCTCTCTGGCAATGTAACCATCCAGGCTGGAAGCAATATAGAGAATAACTTTTGCATACGTGGTCATATCTGCACTTCTTTCTTCGCTCTATGTTATATGAAAGGTAGCTTGATTTGTAAAGTCTTCGAATCGCCAGCTGTTAAGTCAAGAATGGTTAGTATAATGATTGAATGATACATAGGGTTGGAGAGAAAACGATGATTCTTTTTTTTTGAAAGAAAAATGCTGCTCGCTTCATAAGGAACGAGCAGCAATAAGAAGGTTATTTGAAGTAACGATTTAGCAATCCCAGGAAGGCTTTTCCATGACGCGCTTCATCTTTGCACATCTCGTGGACAGTATCGTGAATTGCATCATAATTGAGCTGTTTAGCAAGTGTCGCAAGCTCTTTTTTGCCTTTGCATGCGCCATATTCGGCATCTACCCGAATACTGAGGTTCGCTTTTGTGTCTGAGGTTACAACTTCGCCAAGAAGTTCCGCGAAGCGTGATGCATGATCTGCTTCTTCTAAGGCAATCCGTTTGTAAGCTTCGGCTATTTCAGGATATCCTTCGCGGTCTGCCTGCCTGCTCATAGCGAGGTACATACCTACTTCCGTACATTCACCGACGAAGTTCATTTTGAGACTCTCTATTATTCTTGGATCGGCATCTTTAGCAACGCCAATAACATGTTCATCAGCCCAGGCGAGATCAGTTTCGGTTTGTTCTTTGAATTTTGTAGAAGGCGCACTGCATTGAGGGCATTTCTCCGGCGCACTGTCTCCTTTATGTACGTAACCGCATATTAAGCATATATATTTTGTCATTATTTTCCACCTTTCAATAAATTGCTTTTTTTGTTCCCGAAAATAGAATGATTCTAAAGCTGGAACGATTATAAGTCGTCTTGATTTTTCTGTCAATGAATTTTGGTGCTATTAATGTGATTTTATGAGGAATTGTATTAGTGAAGTGTACGTAACTTATTTTCTTGACTAAGTCGTTCGAGATTATTATAATCATTACCAAATTAGAAAGGTTCTAAGTCATATGGAGATTAGAGAATCTATTATACGGTCATTAAAGCAGCATAGCCTGAAAGTTACACCTCAGCGTATTGCTATAATGGAGTATCTTTCGGGCACTAAAGCCCATCCCACTGCTGAAAATATTCGGGCAGCACTTGAAAAAACATTCCCTTCGCTGTCTTTTGCCACAATTTATAACACTTTGGAGATGCTTGTCGAGACGAAGCTGGTGAGCCGGCTGAAGATATCTGAGGAGAGCCGGATTAATTACGATTTTTTCACTGATCCTCACCACCATTTTTATTGCAGGATATGCGGAAAAGTCTTGGATGTCCATATCTCCTGTGATGTAGCCAGAAAGCGTGAAGTCGACGGTCATTGTATTGAAGAAGTCCATGGATATTTTAAGGGTGTCTGTTCTCAGTGCAGATAAGCAAGCGGTTTCATGGATGTGCTTTGGGTACTTCAATGAGAAGTAGTTCAGTATTGCTTGAGGTTGACAGGATGTTTATAGTTTTCTTGCAGATTCCCAGTCCGTCACGTTTGTTAAGTAAGGCATCTCCTACATAGCAATTCCCATCGATAACAAAAAGATAGACACAGTTATCCTTTATATTTATCTCGTATTTTACCTCAATAGCATCATCAAGATTACCCATGGAGACGTAGGCATCCTGGTTAATCCAAAGCATAGATTCATTATTTTCTTCAGGAGAGACAATTAACTGTAATCGGTTTTTGCGATCAGCTAAGTTAAAACTTTTCTGGTCATACCGAGGTTTGATATTGAAAATCCTTGGCAGAATCCATATTTGAAGGAATTTTACTTCTTCTGTTTGTGACTGATTATATTCTTCATGTCGTATTCCAGTCCCGGCCGACATGATTTGAATTTCACCTTTTCTGATATCGGAAAGGTTTCCCATGTCATCCTGATGCTCCAATGTCCCAAAGAGAGGAATTGTAATTATCTCCATATTTTCGTGGGGATGGAGTTCGAAACCTGCCCCCGGGGCTACAAGGTCGTCATTGAGTACGCGTAATGCCCCGAATTGCATCCTTTTCGGATTGTAGTAAGCAGCGAAGCTGAAAGTGTGGCGGGTATGTAGCCAGCCGTAGTTAGCTTCACCTCTCGTATTTGCCCGATGAATTACGCTTCTCATCGCTTTTCCTCCCGCTAATGCTCATTCCCGTCATTTTAATTGCGGGTATACTAGCACCAGGGAGGAGAAATATCAACAAGCGAAGAAATGAATAAACTTTTGGCGTGGAAATTGATTTATTGTTAATGCTAATAAAGCGAGAAACCAGATGTAATCAGATTTAGGCTGTATTGTCTGCAAATATGCGATTTTTAACAAGAAAGAATAATATATGTATTTTGCACAGATAAATGTGCATAAAGAAAAAGTGTGCACAGAAAAATGTGCACTCAGCTGGTCCAGGGATAAGCATGTTTGATAGAAGTTTCAATCATAAGGGGAAAATGCGAAAAAGAATATTACTGGTTGATGATGAATTATGTATTCGGAAATTAGTGGGAAAATTATTGCAGGTGAAAGGGTATGATGTGATAGTAGCTGAAGACGGTGAAGATGCCTGCATAAAAGCATTACAATATTTCCCGGATATTATCGTAATGGATGTAAATATGGACAATACAAATGGTTTTGATTGTGCTTTGTTGTTGAAAATGGATGCAAAGACTAAGGACATACCTATATTATTCTATTCAGGTCATTTAACAAATAAAGCTATGGAAATTGCGAAACACATCGGTGTCAATGGACTTCTCGAAAAATCTTTTAGATTTGATGAATTAATCGACAAGATCAGTTTGATGTTAGAAGAAAACCCTGCCTAAGATAATGAACCCAATAAAATTTGCAATTAGTATAGAAAACATACTATCATAAAATAAGAATAGTAATTCTGAAATATAACCTTAACAAAAGGAAGGGAATCTAATGGAAAAAATTGCGTATGGTGTGGCAGTAATAGTATCTTTTATCATACTTTTAATCTTTTTTTCTCCTGTAACAATTATTAATCCGGGTGAGCGGGGAATTATGGTAACTTTAGGTAAAGCTTCTCCGGTGATACTGGGAGAGGGAGTTAATCTCAAGCTGCCGCTTATTCAAAAAATAATTAAACTTACAATAAAAACTGAAACAGCAAGAAACTCAACTTTAGCCTTTTCAAGCGATTTGCAAACTCTTAAAGTCGAATATGCTATTCTTTTTAACTTGCCGGAAAATAAACTTTTTGATCTCTATACCAAATATAGCGGGAATGTTTTGAATTCTTTTGTTACTCCCCGGCTGGAAGAATCTTTAAAGACAATAACAGCCAAATATACTGCAGAAGATTTCGTAAGGAATCGAGGCGCAGTTAAAGAAGAAGTTTATACGCTGCTAAAAGAAAAAGTGAGCGGAGTTGTTAACTTGAATGATTTTAATATTACCAATATTGACTTGTCTGACGAATTAGAAGCTGCAATAGAGCGTAAGCAAGTAGAGCAGCAAAGGGCCAAACAGAAAGAGTACGAGTTGCAGTCAGCCCTTAAAGAAAAGGAAATAACGATTGTCCAGGCACAGGCAGAAGCTGAATCAGTAAGAATTAAAGGAAATGCTTTGGCAAATTCTCCTCGAGTAATCGAACTGGAAGTTGTTAAGAAGTGGAATGGCGTAGCCCCAACCACGGTAGTGACTGGTGGGGGTGGCAGCAGTATTATCCTTCCGCTCGGCAAATAACGACGATAGTAATAAATCTTTTAAATAAGCCGAAAAATAACTGAAAAAATGCAGTTGACTGTTATTCATAATACCCTATAATGCGCGGTAGCTAGCTGGTATCCACTTCAAGTATTTCCGGATTACGGTCCGGGATGAAAGAAGTGGATATCTTTTTTATCTCCTAAAAAGATTGGTTTGATATCTGGAAGGAGGCCTTTTATGGATTATGATGACTTTGTTAATGATGTAGAAGATCTCTATTTTATCGAAGACGAAGAGGCTGCTGATGCCGCCGTCAAGGCATCACTAAGTGTTCTTGTAAACCGTATCCCGGAAGAGCCGGCGAGAAGGCTTGCAGAAGAGTTGCCCCAACAGCTTAATTTCGAGATGTTGCGTGGTAAAAAACAACAGGCAATTCCCCCGACTCTTGATCAGAGCATTACGGAATTAAGCCGGCAATTTGGTATTGATAAGGATGAGTCACGTGAACTGTTAAGTACTGTATTAAGTGTGACCAAAGATGCTGTTAGTGATGAGACATTAGAAGAACTTGAGGATAACTTGCCAGATGAATGGGTGACATTCATCGAGGCTGCTTGAACAGATATTTCTGAAGTCTGTAAGATAGCAGATGGCCGATATTACTCGCTATAGCTGCTTTCAGGTTCGATCGCGTAGATTTGCCTTCTGGTTTTTAAGACTTTTTTGAACATCCCGAATATTTACCTGACGAGGTATAATGTTATGTTTCGCAGCAAGAGCAGCGCATACTCCGGATGCCTGTCCTGTGGCGACGCAGATGGGCATGACTCTATAGGAGGCGTGTGCCTCATGCGTTCCTGATATACAACGACCGGCCACAAGAATATTTTCTGTATTTTTAGGAATTAGACAGCGTAGTGGAATATCATACGCCTCTCCGGCTGGGAGGCGTTTGAGAATGGTTCCTTTTCCTTTCGGATTGTGGATGTCGATTGGGTAGGTCCCGCGAGCAATAACATCATCGAATTTTTTTGCGGATAATATGTCATCTTCTGTAAGCTTATAATCTCCGATAATCCTTCGTGTTTCTCTTATACCGATTTGTGTTCCTGCCTGTAAAATATATGATTTGCCAAATCCCGGAACATATTTTTTAAGAAAAGTTGCTATTTCATGTATCTGCCGGCGGCCAAGCCATTCAGCATAGGTAAGGTCCCATACATCAATCCCTAAGACTTTCTTTACTCTGGAACTATTGATAATCAGTTCCTTTCCATGAGGTGTAGCAAAAAAGAGGATATCTTCCCTGGGTAACTTGAGCTCTCCGGTTTCAGTTGCCTGTCTAATGAGGTCCCACAGGCCATGGACGCCACGCCATTCATTCGGATGCTTTTTGATATATTCAGAGAATGCATCTTTGTCGTAGTCACCCATTCGGAACATGAGTGTCATTGGCTGTACGAGACCATCTTTATGCCGTCCGAGCTCATAAGGTGCTCCTGCCGATGCAGCGATATCTCCGTCTCCGGTACAGTCTATTATTACCTTTGCGCGGATAACGACCGGCCCAGATTTTGTCTCAAAAATAACTCCCTCGGTCCGTTCTTCGCCAACAATTCCGCTGGCAAAAGCATGGAACAGCATATGTACTCCCGCTTCATCCAGCATATCTTGAGCTACCAACTTAAATACTTCAGGATCAAAGGGGACTGTGTAGCCTGTTTTGATTGATGGCATGAAAGCTCCTCCAGCGCATTCAATCCTGTGAACTAACGTTGCAAGTACACCTTCGATGACCGGTTTTCCAGCTCCATGGTCAGTAGGGAGCAGGCTATCGACGCCCAACCGTTCTGCTCTGTGGTGTTCGGTATAATAAGAAGTCATGATTGTTACCAGAGCAGCTGTCGCAGTACCTCCTAAGAACCCGTAATGTTCTGCAAGAATAACCTGAGCTCCTTCGTGTGCTGCTCCAAGCGCTGCGCCTAAACCGGCAGGACCTCCGCCGATTACGAGAACATCTGTTTCTGCGGCAACTATGGCACTACGCTGAGGTAGCGTAATGGTTTTTATTTTTGAAGCGCGTTTAAAGGCTGGCATAATTGTTCTCCTGGGACTAAATAGTGTAATCTATTTTTCCCGGGGAAAGGCTTTGTATTAGCGATACTGCAATTTCATTTGTTTGCTTTGCCCGCTTTTTCAATTCAGGTAGTTTTTCCTTTATTTTAGATATAATCAATTCACGCCTATCCCAGGAGTTATCTATATGAGCAATCAGTCGACCGGCATTTACTAAATGGATTGGCGGGGTTACTATTTTCAGATCATCCAGGAACCCGATTACTTTAGATGCATAAGGCAGGGCGACGAACGGAACATTTTGTAATGCAGCAAAGATGAGGAAATGTAGACGCATACCTACGGCGAACATGAAGTAATTCATAAATGAGAGCATTTGTCCTGGACTATACACGCCTTTCAGGACTGTTGCATGTTGAGGTCTCAGCATTTGTGCAATGACTGCATGTGATTGCTGTACATCACGGATTTCACGTTCCATAGGAACAAAAACGATATCTGCATTCATCCTGTCAACCATATAATCTGCTGCATTGGCCAGTAAGGAATGGTAATGTTTTTCGTTAATATCTGGAGCAGCTAACCCTGGTTCCCTTACTGATATTCCAATTAATCGTTGCTGAGCATTCAGCCCTTCCCGTTGAAGCGAATCGTCAGGTATCGGTTCGGGGGGTAGAAGAAGTGCCGGATCCGCAGTAACCTGGATCCGCGAAGTGATTCCGGACTCTTCGAGTAATTTCTTAGCATCACGTTCCCTTACTGTGATAACCGCAGCTTTATTGAGACAATCACGTATTAGTTTTTTATTCGATGAGTTGGTAAGTGGCCCTGCACTTACGGCATATATCATTACCGGCACAGCAACCTCATTTGCAAGGATAACTTCTCTCAAGTAAATATTAACTTCTCCATCGAAAAAGATACCGCCTCCGCCGACAATAAGCAGATCAAGGTTTTTTATTTCGGGGAGTATCTCTTCCCGGGAAAGCTCTCTCACTGCTATTGCCTTATCGACATCATGATTTCTTAGGGTATCTTCGGGATTTTTTGAGAACACGGTAATTTCTACAGGAAGAGAGTTCCTTAGCTGATCGATAATACACTTTAGTATAGCCTCATCACCTAAGTTAAGTCCACCATAGGACCCGGTGATTCCAATATGGTAGGGCTTTATTCCATCCATGCCTCAGCTCCTCGAACCTTGAAAATAATAATTAATGATCTTGATTAACTCCGGCGCGATAATACACCATGTGACTAACCAATGGAACTAAATAAATTACTGATAATTAAAGGGAACTCTATTTGGTCTAGGAGCTTTTGGATGGAAACTGATATAACGGGTTGGGGTGTTTATACCTCAACCCAATACATACTCCCGTCGGTATACCTGTTCAAAAAACCGTAGTCAATCAAATACCTTCTCAGGGTTATGTAGTCAGAATAGATGTTTTTCAGGAGTTCGTTTATCTCTTTTTCTGTATATTTTTTCTGGCTGTCAAATCTTGTGATAATGTGCTTTAATATCGCAATTTTACCTTTCTGCTTAAGAGGCATTCTCATTAGTGGACCATCTAATCCTTTAGGGAAGTATCTTTTTAGCAGTTCTCCGTATTCTTCCTGGGTAATTGCATAGCGTTCATCAATTGATTTGGCAGTTCTGTGAATATTCAAGAAGCTATCAGCTTCTGTGTTTTTACTTAGCAGCCCCATAATAGCGAGAAAAATCTTTGCCTGTTTTTCTTTTTCGTACAGCGAAAACCTGTGATTCCTGATCGTGGAATTCGTGCAATCCATTTCCTTTGCCATTTCCGAGTCCTTCAGCCCCAGCTTGAATAAGATAAGCAGTTTTCTCTGATGATCGGTTAGCCCGGTAATTTTTTTATCTAAGCCGATTAAATAATCAAAAACCGAAGTGTGCTTTAGGGCTATGTGGATTTCTGCGTATTTACCGGCATCGTATAATTGATCACCATCCTGGTAGATTATTCCTTGAACGAATTTTTCTCCACAAAGCAAACAAATATACTCTTCTGAGGTTTTTAGATATTTGAAACCTTTCATAATATCTTCTACCGGGGAGTTCCAAAATAGGTCAACTAGGTCTGTCATAGATGTATTTCCTTTTTGTCTAACATATGGTAAACATTTTATTGCATTGTTTATTGATTGTCAACGAGGGATGCTAGTCATTCCGTTAGGGGGTAGCTAGCTGGTATCCACTTTAAATATTTCCGGATTACGGTCCGGGAAGAACGAAGTGGATATCTTTGTTTGTTCTTTTCATTCGTTTCCATGGCGGACTCTTTTTTAACCCAATTAAAATTACAGGACAAATATAAGTATAGGTCACAGTAACTTATGAGTGGCAGTTTTTGCTGTGGAAATTCATTAGCTATAATCTGTTATATCCCTAATAAATGTAAATTGCAATTTTAATGATAAAACCTGGGTTTTTATCAAAAATCGAGCTTTTATATAGAGTCCGTGCACTGCTCCGGCGTGTATGGAATGTTATCTCAGTTTTTCTGAATTTAATTACCGGATATTCACAATTGTAAAGATTTCTTGACATTCATTTTTAAAAATTATACCATTTTACTTGTGTCTATAAATATAACTAATGTTAATAATAATATAAGCAGAAACAAAAAAATAATACCGGAAATATCTGTAAGGCAAGGTTGTTTTATATTTTTCAGTTGGCAACAATAGTAACTGTAGTAAATGTTAAGGGCAAAAATCATATTAATTTTTTAATATTAAGTAAACCTTGTAATTAGGGATGTGTATTAAAAGAAATAATTTGCAAATAGGTTGCAATTAAAATATTAAGGAGGATTATGATGAAGCAAAAAAATAAAATAGTATCGGTTTTTTTATGTTTTTTATTACTTGGTATCGTTTCCACTGGAAATTGTGCCGAAAAATTTTCACGAAAGTACCCGGTATTAATCAGTACAAATGAGCTGGACCAGATAATTGATGACAAAAATCTGGTTGTTATCGATTGTCGAACCCCGGAATTGTATAAAGCAGGGCATATAAAGGGTGCGATTAACTTATACACCAGGGATATTTATGACAAAAGCTCCCCGATTGAAAACATAATTCCCCCACAAAAAGAGCTTGTCGAACTTTTTGGCGCTAACGGAATTAACACCAGCAAGAGAGTTGTTGTTTACGAGAAAAACTCCGATGCGCGAGAAGCAGCCAGAATGATCCTGTATCTCGAAAGTGTTGGGCATGATAAGGTACAATTCCTTGATGGCGGCATCAATAAGTGGTCAGCTGAAAAACGGGAAAAGACGAGCGAGCTTCCCCAAATTGCTAAAACAAAATTTAATTTGAATTCGCAACCACAGTTTATTGTCAGCAAAGAATACGTCTTGTCAAAACTTAACAAGCCTAATGTTCTCCTCATGGATGCCAGAGGCGAGAAGGAGTATACCGGGCAGGTTGCAGGAAATAATGTAAAAAGGGGTGGAGGTCATATGCCCGGGTCAGTTCACAATGATTATAAAGAACTGATTGATGCAAAGGGTACTTTTGCGGATAAGTCTACACTCACAAAAATGTTCAAAGAGGCCGGCTTAAATGATAATATCGACGAAGTTATTATTTATTGCAGGACAGCCGTAAGAAGTTCACAGGTAAGAATGGCTTTAAAATACATCGTTGGGTTTGAAAATACCAAAGTATATGACGGTTCAATGGTTGAATGGTCAGCAGACCCGAAATGTCCCTTAGTTAAATAAAAAATCTGATTTACAGGATGTGAGAATGCCTTGTGTATTCTCACATCATAGAATACATCATAGAATACATCATGGAATAGGGAGTATTGATAGCATGAAAGAGTTGGCCTATAGTTCAAATAAAAAAAATAACATTTTTTTCAAGCTGGCATTTCCAATATTTATACTAAACCTGGCTTTTTCGGGTCTGCTGCTTTATTTTCTTGGAGATATGGAAAAGTGCAACCTCATGGGACAGCAAGGTGTACAAGTAAAAATACTTTCGGAGTTTCTTAAAAACAGAGCTGTCGAATATGTAATCGCGGCAGATTATGAAACGTTGCAATCTGTAGTATTAAGTCAGCTTAAAAACGACAAAAATATCAAATATATTACCATAGTCGATCCGGAGGGGCAGTGCATAGCAGATACGGATGCGTCTTCTATTGGTAAACCGTTTTTAAATAACGACTTTGAAAAATCAGCCTTAAAAGTTAAAGAGTTGATAAACCGTACCAATCCTTTTCAAAAAGAAGTTATGGAATATGTTGTCCCTGTGAATGACGGAACCGGCGCCTTATGTTATATCAGAATAGGAATGTCTTTAAAGGGCTTAAACGATTATATGGCTTCTATAAGAATACGCATTATATTTATCTTGTCAGGTTTTGTCCTGGCTATAATGGTAGTTATTTATTTTGTAATCAGGTCTCTTGTAACTCATATAAGCAAAATAATAAACGTGTTGCACGAGATTACAGCCGGTAACCTGAATTTTGATTTGCAGAGGAACATTGCTAAAGAGCCTAACGAAATCAGGAAGGTGTTTGATACCCTGGAGGTTATGCTTAACAATCTAAATGAATTGCTGTTAGGGGTCTGGAAGATATCCGTTGGTATAACAGATGCCAGTGATAAGTTCAAAAGCACCTCTTCAACTACCCAGAATTCGATCGAACAGATATCCCAGGGTATCAGTCAGGTTGCTTCAGGGACTTCACGCCAGGTTAATCTGGTTACCAATATGCAGCAAAATATTATACAGATTAATGATGAAGTTAATAAAATTGCCTCTGGTGCAAATGCCCAGATTGAACAAATAGAAACTGCGGTTAATATTGTAATGCTCAATAATGATTCGTTATCGCAATTATCAAATGAAGCACAGCAATTTGCTACTAGCGTAAAAAATATTAAAATGACTATTAATCAAATGTCAGAAGCAATAAATGAGGTTACCAGAGAAGCACAGGATATTTCTTTGAAATCTAATCAGGCAGCAGATGTAGCGAAAAAGGGAGAAGAGGTTGTTTCTTCCACTTTAACTGCTATGGAAAAAATCAAAGAAAGTGTTTTTGATACTGCACAAAAACTTGGTGAGCTTGGTGAGAATTCTGACCAGATTGGAGAAATCATAGAAGTAATTGACAATATTGCAGCTCAAACGAATCTATTGGCTTTGAATGCGGCAATAGAAGCAGCCAGGGCTGGAGATAACGGACGTGGATTCGCAGTAGTTGCTGATGAGGTGCGCAAGCTGGCAGAGCGTACTGCCAAGGCAACAAAAGAAATAAGCGAATTAATCAAGAAAATCCAGAATGGCATGACATTTGCAATTAACTCTATGAAGAGTGGTATCAACGATGTTAAAAATGGGGCAGGATTAGCTCAACAAGCTAAAATAGCGCTCAATGACATTATTCTCGTTGTTGATGATACTGTCACACAAATACATAATATATCTTCTGCCGCTGAAGAGATGACCGCATCAAGTGTCGAAGTAATTGAGACAATGGGAACTATTCAACAATTCGTCGATACTAATGCCAAGTCTTCGTCATCTATCTTGGATAATTCAAGGCAGATAGTAACCTCCATCGGAAGTGCAAAAAACGTATCGCAAACCAATCAGGTAGCTGTCGAGTCCATGAAAAATAACTACAAGCAAGTTATTGACATAATGGAGACCAGTTCTGTAGTTTCACAGGAAAATTCATCAACAATAGAAGAAGTTACTGCTTCTTCAGAAGAAATTGCTTCTATTACAATCAGCAATTTAGAAGAAAATGTAGGTGACCTGGTACGAATGTCAGATTATCTGTCAAAAGAGGTCAATAAGTTCAGCCTAAAACATACTAAGACAAAAGAAAGTTAATTTCCTTAAGTATGATAATTTTTCTCATAATACCCCCCAAGTATTCGGGGGGTATTTTATGTGCGCCCAGCATGGGCGCTTTCTAGTCGGTGAAAGTCCGATATGGGGGTTGATAGTGCCAACCATTAGCTCAAGACAAGGGTGTCCATCGTGAGGT
>QKMY01000011.1 GCA_003242895.1 Candidatus Margulisiibacteriota bacterium | reverse complement strand
TTGTTACTTTTCACCTCTTAGGTGATTTTTGTTTTTTCGTCGAAACAATTGTAACAACTGGAGGTTCTTTTGTTTATAGGCTTTCTATTTAGGAATTGGCGACGCGACCCCAAATTGCCGTCGAAACTCGACGTCAACAACTATAAAGTTCAGCTTGCCAAAGTGGAATCTAAAGCGAGAACTATGCATACAAATGGAATACGATGCCAACACTAAAAGTTATTCAAAAGTTTGGTTGCTAGAATCATTGTCTGATGGCGGTGTACAAAAAAGGGACATGCTGGATTCCAAATATAATGGTACATTATCTATCCCTACGATTGCGATAACTCGTGCAGTTACCGATTTTTTAATCAGTCTTTATGGAAAAACCAACTATACAGGGATGTATTGCTCCAAATTAGTCTATTCGACTTTTATTTCTTATGTTGATCTTGATTCTAACCGTACCAGTATGCATGTTAAGAATTTTTTCAGCAAAGAAAAGAATGACAGAAATAAAGATGTAACTTATGCCTGGATTGGGGTTTCACCGGACGATATATATTGGTCAAAAAAATTGACTTTGCCTATTGCTTCCTTGGGTTTATTTAAAAATGCGATTTGGTTTGATAAAAATTTGCAAGGTGAGAAAATCATGCCCGCGTCAATTAAATAATTGATTATCAAATATTATCCCCTATGTTTATTTCATAGGGGATAATATAATATAATATATTCTGGATAATAAAAATGAAATTAAAAACTAGCATTAAACAATTGATATGTTTATTCTTTATTTTTTTAATAATGAATTCATTTTCATTGGTCAATTCTGAAATACTCTATAGCTACGGTAACTATAATATTTACAAAATTGATTCCGATAAACAACAAATCAAAACAATATTTCACTTTAATGAAGATGGCAGGCATAACATAGGTGCATCTATTGATTCTAAGGGAAATATTTATGTTCTCATAGCTCTACCTTTTTTGTTCGCGGGAGCATTTTATTTGTGCTGCTGCTTTGGGCAAAGATGGAATCCTTTTGTTGCACCTTTACCTTGGGTAGTATTTGAGTTACTGGCTTCTAATTATATTTTGCATTTCCCAGCAAGTATGTCATTGACACAGTCTTTTTCCAGCCCCTATTTATTAACAGCTAAAATAGGGGGCGGTATTGGCATTTCATATTTAATATTATTAAGTAATTTTTTATTAGCCAGTAAAAAATATAGTATTAAGATTAAACTTGTCAGGAAAAGCTATAAGTATTGGTAAATTATTTCTGGCAATTTTTTTCTTGATTGCTGGTGTAATGTTTATAAAATATTAGATTAAGGAGAATAAGATGAAAAGATCAATAAGTTTATTAATTATAGCAACGGGGTTACTAACGACAACAGGTTTTGCAGATACAAAAGACAATCTACCTACTATGCAGGAAATACTCAAAACTCATAGATATGAAGATAAAATAGATAGGGATATCAATTCAACTGCTTTTTATTCAATGGCATTAATATATACACCTTTAGTTTTTGCAAAAGATGATATTAATAGATCGTCTGGAATTGTTGGGGTGGCTTTATCGGCTGGACTGGGTTGGTTTTACCAAAATATGGATAAAGGGCTTTTTGAAAAGTCCTATGATTCATATCTAAAAAAAATTAAACCTGAAATGGAAGAGAAAGAAAAGGATGAAATAGCATATTCGGAATTAAAACTTATCTCAGATCAACATAAAACTATGAGGTTGACAGGATCATTAGTGTTCGCTGGACTTGGAGGATTGATGGCAGCTACGGACTTTAACAACAGCGGAGATATAGCAGATGGTCAGGATAACGCTGAATATATTAGGCTATCTGGTTATGGTTTTATGTTGTGGGGATTATACGAAGCTATCTGGGGGACTACGCTATTTGAAGAAATTGTAACAAAATACGAAGCAAATAAATCAAAAGAAAATATTAAAATATCAGTTAATCCAGGTTCTGATTCTATTGCATTACGCGGCTCATACAGTTTTTAATATATAAACCTTACCTGATGCCATAGTTTTTATTGATTATTAGCTCATAACAAAAATCATATAGCAGGTAATCATTGTCTAAATAGCAGTATGTTATTAATTATCGCGACCTCATTAATAATGCTTGCGTATTCCGGCGAAACTACCCACCCGAATCCGGGCAAACTACCCAGTGTCATCGTAGCGTAGCGACGATAATAAATATTGTACCTGTTAAGTGGGTAGTTTGGAAGGATTTAGTTTCTTTCTCATAGATTCTCCTCGTATAATACGTTTCAGAATGGTTAGTCAGATCGGCAAATATTGCATTGATCTATAGACTAAACATTTAACAAGAGAAGTCCCTATATTATA
>QKMY01000010.1 GCA_003242895.1 Candidatus Margulisiibacteriota bacterium | reverse complement strand
ACCTCACGATGGACACCCTTGTCTTGAGCTAATGGTTGGCACTATCAACCCCCATATCGGACTTTCACCGACTAGAAAGCGCCCATGCTGGGCGCACATACAATGTAAGGCGTACTGAAAAGTACGCCTTACCCGGGATACACTAGCTATTTTTGAATAGAACCTACTCTACAAGACCAACAAACCCTGCTTCTCCCTGAGTTGTTCCCTGGTACCACATCCACCACGTCGAGACATCATTGGATCCGGCATTATAATGAGCATACCAGGTACCACCGGTATAATTCTGTGGGACAGTGATTTCATCAGTTTTATACATATCGTTCCCCGCAAGCACTCCTGCGTATTGCTGCCCAAGGGTATCGCACGTATAAGTAAGCGAGGTACTCCCGATATCGGTATCAAACTTCTTGATATAGATCTTCTTGCCTGCCGTCGAAGCAGGGATATATCCAAGAGCAATATCAACATTTCCTGTTTTATATAAACGTACCGGCAACTTGCCAATTGCAAAGATATCCGTGCCATTGTTAGGATTAAACGGTATCGTAACAGTCGCTGAACTGGAGACTTGCGCATAGGTAGCATCAACATCAATCCACCAATGTCCCATCCCGCCACCATCGTTATACAGGTGAACATTCATGTCAGAAGATATAAAATCATAGGTTTCTTTATTCTCCAGCGAGAAACTCTGCCCATTGAGGGTAAAACTATTCTGGTTTCCGTTCCCTTTTGGCTTCAGGTGTATCCACTTTGCCGGCCCATTGTACTCTTGAAGGGTATCACGCGTAATCTGGCTGCCATCAGGCTTCGTCAAATAAAACTCACTTTGCGAATTATTATTAGGATTAATATTACATTTGCCACCAATGTTTGTTCTCGTCCTTGGAGGCCCTGCCCGAAGGCTGAAACCGTTCGAACCATAACCACCGGTACTGACAGAATGAACATTTATCCGATAATTGCCGCCACCATAATTAGCATCATTGATATTAAACTGAAATTTGCCTAAGAAACTGGTACTATTCGAATTAGTCAATTGAATCCATTTCTCAGAAAGTGAAGAATTCTTTGCTACGGTACCAGTACCGATAACTACATCGTCACTATAGTCATTCGGAGTACTATCCGGCTTATAGAGAGTGTATACAGTACTTATATCCTCATTCCCATCATCTACGACCGAGTTGTGTGTTTTGTAACAATCGGGATCATATACCTCTACTAATACTTGCGAAGTACTATTTAACGCTTCATAATTGCTAGGAACATAAAGCTTGAAGTTATAGCCATTCGGATCATATTCGGCATTAGCATTGTTATTATCTAATTTCTTAACCGATATCGGATCTCCTTGAGAATGCCCGGAGTCACACCCTTTTACCTGGAGCACAAAGTTCATCTGATTAACCGATCCGCCATAGGTCCCGCTGCCGGTTATATCAAGTGGAGCATAGGTCTTATATTCGGCTGTAGAGAATGTCGCAAGGTTTTTATTCGTAAGTCCGAACATACCACCGAACATAAAACTGGTAGGCTTCGTAATTGATACCTTATACCAATTTGGATTATTGCCATAGGGATCAACTTGTGTAGTGATGTTTACCCCATTCTGCCCATCAGAAAAGCCATTTATTGCACAGAATTCCAATGCTTTTTCCCTGGCCCTTGTAGTATTTGGCAATTCCAGGGCCCCGGCTAATGAAGCGGAATCACTAGCCATTTTCATCTTCTGCTGGCTAATTCTCTGATATCCTGCATCAACTACTAATCCGGTAACTCCAATCAGTGCCACTAATGCAACTGCGAATAAAATAAAAATCTGACCTTGTTCTTTTTTAAACACATTAATAACCTTCATAACAAACCCTCGCTTCCGTATATATAGTTTTAGGCAGATTATAAACTCCGCCAAATCCAGTAATACTGTTATAAGTTAGTGCCTGTCCCTGATCAAATCTTACAGTTATATACTGGATATTATTATAATCGGGATCAGGCACAACCTGTATCTTTCCCGTATAATTCACTGCTGTCGTAGGTATAAATTTGGCAATCCCATTGAACTCAGCAATAACCTCTTGTTCTCGATCACTCTGATTCGATGGCCAGTCAGTGAACGTAGAGGCTTTCCGGCACGCTGAAAATGCTGCGCTATCAAGAGTTAATTTAGCAAAAAAATAAGTTCCCCATTCGATACACCCAAACAATAACAAGCAAAAAACCGGCAAAACTAGAGCTACTTCTACTATCCCTTGCCCTCTTTGTTTTTTCTGTGATATATCAGAACCCTTGCCATAAAATAATTTCATATCGCTAACCACGCATTTTTTATGCCAACAATAATACTTTCAATATTTTTTTCTCGAAAGCTGCCTACAGTAGGCTTTTAGCCATTGAGCACGAACATAGAGATCAATTTGTAACAAATCACAGGAACATTTACCCCCATGTTTAGGTACTGTTGTTGCAAACTTCTACATTATCCTGCTTGACCTACTAGCATTAGTTGAATAATACAACACTCAGCAAACCCATCTGTCGTTTTTTGCAATGACTTATTATATTATACTAAAAATTTAATTAGGTATTCTACATTTACCATCCGTGAATGAAAAAAAAGCAGGGAATTAGTGGACTTAACCAGGCTGAAAAAACAAACAACTAATTATTAATCCGGTTCTAGTAGGTATAACGCATAGAAGCCTGGGCATTAAGGGTTGATGGGATGCAGAGATCGACAAACCCAGTAATCGAGGTATATTTATAATTATCGATTTTTACTTGTATATAATTGATATTATTAACATCCGGCGAAAAAATAACGATCACATTATTAGCCAACCCCGATTTCCAGGTCGTAGGCAATCGATTGCAATCGTATACGATTGAATCCTTAATCTTTTGAGTATTCTCCACCTGATTTGCACTCCAGTTCCTCATCTTAACGGCGGTTCTGGCTCCGTTTCTCACTGCATTCTCAAAATTATACTTCGTAAACAAGTACATACCATAGTCAATCATTCCCATAGTAACCATCAAAAAGACACCGGACAGCAGAACAAATTCGGCAACCGCCTGGCCTTTTTTATCAGATAATTTTATCATAATCTTCTCCATAGACTGACATTAATCAATTTCTATGCCAACTCAAACCGTTTGCTCCTCTTAAAAAAATGATCTCCTATAGTTGGCTCCTATATCTACATCATTTTATACTATAATTTTTGTATCAAATTTATCGTAGAGCGCCTCATCGCTGGCACCAGACCGAAGTATTTTTATCTTATCATCAACAACAATGATAATCGTAGACAGGATACCTGAGCAAGTAACATCATTTCCGAACAAATAATCGATTGAAGACTTAAACTCATCATAAACCTCGACTGAGGTCAACGATGAAAGCTCTCCGGAGTGATTAACGCTGGTTGAGATAATCGGATCAGGATAGTCCTTAAGAAGTGCGAGAGCCAATGGATCGTTGGGAATACGGACTCCTAGCGTTTCATGCCCTCGCCTAATATAATCAGGAACTTTTTCATTAACCTGCAAAACGATGGTCAATGTCCCCGGCCAAAAAGTATCCATTAATTCTTTTTCGATACTCGTTATCTTTTTCAGATAGGGATAAATAACACGTTGATCACCAATATTAACCAGGAATGGTTTATCACGTTCCCTGTTTTTTATTGCATAAATCCGTTCGATAGCATCCCGGCAAAAAATATCTGCGCCAAACCCGTAGACAGTATCAGTCGGGAAGGCAATAACGCCTCCGGAACGCAAAACTTCTTTACATTTAGCAACATCTTCGCCTTGCTCAAACCCCATACATGTCTCCTTGTATCTAATAATACAATGATATCTTCAGAAAAAAAAGATTGGACCCCTAAATAACAGTAGTTCTAATTATAAAGAGCAAAGGTTAACAGAAATAGTTAGTGAGTTAAAAAAATAAACAGGCTAGCATCAAGTAATCATAAAAAAACATCTCCA
>QKMY01000009.1 GCA_003242895.1 Candidatus Margulisiibacteriota bacterium | reverse complement strand
TGGAGATGTTTTTTTATGATTACTTGATGCTAGCCTGTTTATTTTTTTAACTCACTAACTATTTCTGTTAACCTTTGCTCTTTATAATTAGAACTACTGGATAGCAATCACCCCACTGTATTTAACCATGAACATATGGTATATTATTTTCCATCTTATATACTATTATTCATGCAGAAAGGATTTTTCATATAATGAAGTACGGGTATTTTAATGACAACAAAAGAGAATACGTTATTACTACGCCAAAAACTCCGATAAAGTGGATCAATTATGTTGGCAATCTTAACTTTGGCGGATTTGTTGACCAGACTGGTGGAGGCGTAATATGCAAAGGTGATCCGGCACTTAACAGGATCACAAAATATATTCCCCAAATGCCTGCTTCTGATTTTAAAGGCGAAACCATGTATATTCGCATCAAAAAACCGGAAGGCTTCAAAATATTTTCTCCATATTTCGTTCCTACTCTTGATAAATATGACAAATATGAATGCCATGTAGGTCTGCTCTATACCAGGATTATTTCAGAATTCTATGGCATTCAGACCGACATTACTATTTTTGTTCCGATTGGCGGGACACAGGTAATCAGAGATATCAAAATAACTAACCTCAATAAAGAAACAGTTGAACTTGATGCTATTCCGGTTGTAGAGTATTCTCATCCTGACGCTCTCAAGCAGCTCACAAATGCCGACTGGGTACCACAGACCATGACCAGCAAGCTGGCAAGTGAAAAAAATGGAATGAAAGTTATCATCCAGTACCCATTTATGTTTAGAGATATCAAAATAAATTATTTTACATCCAACTTCCCGGTATCTTCGTTCGAAACCGATAGAAGAATATTCCTGGGAGACAATGAATATGGCACCTGGGCACGTCCACTTGCGCTTGAAAATGCGGAACTCAGTAGCTATGAAGCTCTTCGTGGCGACAGCATCTGTGCACTTCTTCATCATCTTGGCAAAATCGAGCCAGGGAAAACCGTCAGGTTCGTCACGCAACTCGGACAGGAATCCAAACTGGAAGAGGCTTTGCCGCTTATTGAAAAATATCGTTCGACAGCTAATGTCGACGAAGCCTTTGCAGGCATCAAAACATTCTGGGATGGCTATCTAGATACCTTACAGGTAGATACTCCGGATGCCAGCATGAACAGTATGCTCAACGTCCACAATCCCCGACAATGCTATATCACAAAAAACTGGTCGAGAGATTTATCGCTGTATCAACTTGGTTATGGCGGAAGAGGTCTCGGCTTCCGTGACAGTTCACAGGACCTTATGGGCGTCATAGCGCACATGCCGGAAGAATCAAAGGGCCTAATAAAAAAAATCCTTTCCGTGCAAAAAGCAAATGGTTCGGCAATGCACCAATTCATGCCGCTCACAATGGAAGCCAGTGTCGGCGATTCACATGAAAAAGAAGACAGACCAAAATACTATGGGGATGACCACCTTTGGATTATTTTGACCGTTTGTTCTTATCTCAAAGAAACCGGCGACATAAAATTCCTGGAAGAAGTAATTCCATATTACGACAAAGATAAACAAGGAAAACCGGTTTCTCAGGATACCGTACTAGATCACTTAAAAAAAGCAATCGAATTCACACACGGAGACAAAGGCAAACACGGACTTCCACTGCTAGGATTTGCTGACTGGAATGACACAGTCAACCTGCCTACCGGTGCCGAATCACTCTTCGTAGCTAACCAATTTGGTAAAGCACTCCTGGAAATGATCGAGCTAATGAACCATCTGGGAGACCAAGAGACCGCAAACAAGTACAAAACCTATTACGATGAAATGAAAGCGAGCGTTAACAAACACGCATGGGATGGCGAATGGTTTGTAAGATATTTCGACCATGACGGAGAGCCTCTCGGTTCTAAAAAGAATGAGCATGGAAAAATCTATATCAACAGTCAATCATGGGCTGTAATTTCGGGCTTCGCTGATCATGAGAGAGCATGCAAATCACTGGAATCTGTTAACAAACATCTCAATACAAAAAACGGCATGAAGTTAAGCGCACCTGGTTTCAACGGGTTTGAACCTGAAAAAGGCGGAATAACAACGTATCCTCCCGGAGCCAAAGAGAACGGCGGAATATTTCTGCACACAAACCCTTGGGTTATGATTGCCGAAACAATTATGGGGAACGGGGAACGAGCTTTTCAGTATTACCAGCAGATCAACCCGGCAGCAAAAAATGACACGATAGATGAATTCGAATGCGACCCATACGTCTATCCTCAAAATATTCTTGGAGATGAACACCCGTTATTTGGTCTTGCACGTAACCATTGGCTTTCAGGAACCTCTTCCTGGACCTATCAGGCAGGAACAAAATATATCCTCGGTATCCTTCCGACATTTGAAGGGTTATTGATTAATCCTTGTATTCCAAAAACATGGGACGGTTTCAAAGCAACAAGAGTATTCAGAGGCATCACCTATAAAATTGAAGTCAAAAACCCAAATCACGTCAGCAAAGGCATCAAGTCAGTAAAAGCTGACGGCAAAGAAATCGCAAGCAAAATTGTTCCTGTTTTTAGTGATGGAAAAGAACATTCAGTAGAAATTATAATGGGATAATTCAGTCGTTAATACTATCGAGTAGGAGGTAGGTGATTAATTCACCTACCGACCTCTCACACCACCGTACGTACGGTTCCGTATACGGCGGTTCAACAAGAATTAATGTACTTCTG
>QKMY01000008.1 GCA_003242895.1 Candidatus Margulisiibacteriota bacterium | reverse complement strand
GTCGCTCCCTACGCGGGAGCGTGGATTGAAACAATTAATTCCGGTTCCCGGTAGAGATTAAATTCCGGTCGCTCCAGACATTATGTACATAGATAATCACTTATAGGAGATAATAAAGTCCTGTTTTTTCTGGCTTTATATTTTCCCCTCAAAAACAGGAAAAATAATTGTCGTTGGAATGGAATTATAGTTAATCAAATCCCTATTCACGATAAAAATTTTTGTGTCAGAAATAAAACGATGTTTAGGTATATCAAGAAATGGGAAAGAACTATTACGAAAGATCTACTCCACCTAATAGGAAGAACCCGATGAACAAAAAAATAATTGATTCCAAACCTGAAAAAATAATAATTAATAATCGTCTACGGGAAAGCATATCCCAAGAGTCAAAATTCGTCGATATCTTAGAAGAAGAAGGTCTTATCAAAAAAATAATGCAAATAGCCAGGGAGTCTACTCACTGGGTAGTAAGCCCAACCGCCTTTGCGTTGAATGGGCTTACCACAACGGAATCTAAAAATATTAGAGAAATCCTCAGATGTCAGGGGATACTCAATGAAGATTTTTCCATGAAGGCTGATATAGCAGTTAACAATGAACTCATCTATTCTTTACTCAATCGGGAATATGGAGATGGATATGTCAATATGATCATATCGATACTAGACACCCATAAAAGCATTCCTTCATATCTATTGAAAGAATATGTCTATAAAAACCTTTTTGATCTATTACCGGATAATTTTATTTTCAAGGTAAAGGACAAAGTATTAGCTACAAAAAATCCCTATTTCACTCCCGAAGAAATTGACGATATCAAAAAGAACGACCTGTATGGGTTCATTGAAAATCAGAGCCTCTATCACAAAATGCCGGATGAAAGACTACTTTCTGTAATCAGGGATAACGGATTCAAATGCATTATCGACCATGACAAAGGAGCGATGAATACCGGTTCGTTCGAGATTAAGCAGGGGTTGCAGGGGATTTTCACGGTCTATGGAGGTGAATATTTCGATAGTTCAATGAATAATCTCGTGGTTTTTCCTCAGGAACTTCTATTCGAAAATGACACCGTTTGTACAATCTGGTCAAATATGTTCGATGGAAATTTTACTGACGTGGATGGAGAAAGCCTTGAAGAATTGCCAACGCTTGCTATCCTAAAAATAATAGCACCTGATTATGGACAAAAAGTCAAAAAACTCATCGCCGATATACCAAACAAAGATTTTGTCTGTGCCATGATTGGGGGACTTGTCCGATGTTTATCGAACATAATAAGCCCGCAGGAAGCACAGTACAATCATGGTTTTGGAGAAATTGTGATTAATCCTCAAAAAACAAAGCTTCCGGAAATGATTATTGTAGAAGATGAACCGGAATACTTTCTTGATGAAGCTGTAGCACTAAACAGTCCCTTCCAGAATGTGCCCATGATCAGAGATGATAACGTCAAAGCAGCTATCGATGCCCTTGATAAAAAAACAAAAGGTGGTTTTCTAAAGGATAGCAACCAAGAGAGTATGAGTATTGAAAAATACAGGCAATTATTTATACTTGCTGTACGCAAGGGAATGATTGATATCAATGAATGGAAAGCCCATCCTACGGAATGGTAATAATGATTTCAATCCCTTCAGAATACCATTATTAATTTGAATGTGTCTTCAGTTTGCTATGCGATCCCAGTGACGTTTAATCGTGTTATATTGGCTCCAAGCGACTATGCGTTGCCCAAAAATACTTTTTCAATAGCACTAGATATAACGGTATTGTTTCGAATAACCTGCAATAACACATTGCTTGTCAAATCCTGTAATAATACAAGTAGACATATTTTTTAATTTTTCAAAATTATTCGTGGGTATCTTTCTTTGTAACCACATACTATGAATGCGCGGCTATTTGATATTATGGGATGATACTAAAAGAAAAGAGATCAAAAGGTAAGTTAAAACGTATAACAGTATAAATATGTATAATTCTACTTGCACCTGCATATTTTATATTGTTTGTATTGTTAGTTTATGTTAAATATAGCTGAAAAACATTTTGAGGGGATTGGAAAATGACCACCAAAATAGAGCAGAGTGTAAAAAACAAGACAATTGCCATGATTATTCCCTGTTACAACGAAGAACTTACGGTGGCCAGGGTAATAACTGATACGAAGAAATATCTGCCTGAAGCTAACATATATGTTATTGATAACAATAGCACTGATAATACAGCGAAAATAGCAAAAGAAAACGGAGCTGAGATTATATTTGAACCACGGCCTGGGAAAGGATTCGCTGTACAGCGGGCTATGGAAAGATTAGATTATGATGTTTATGGCATGGTTGATGGCGATGATACCTATTCCTTAGAAACAATTAAGGATCTGGTCCGACCTGTAATGGACGGTCACTATGACATGATTATAGGTTCAAGGCTAGCTATCTTTGAAAATGATTCGTTCAGGCAATTCCATGTTTTGGGAAACCGTTTAGTCAGGGGTCTTATCAATAGGTTATTCCGATGCAAGCTAACTGACATAATGAGCGGGTACCGTATTTATAATAAAGAAATAGCCAAGAAATTACCTGTTGTTTCCAAGGGATTTGAAGTTGAAACGGAAATGACGATTTCATTGCTTAGTTATGGGTTCCGGCTAAAAGAAATTGATATATGCTATAAATCACGAATGAAAGGTAGTTTTTCGAAATTGAATACCTTTAAAGACGGGTTTAAAGTCTTATGGACTATTTTTAATCTGTTTAAAAACAACAGACCCCTGACTTTTTTCGGCACGCTAGCTCTAGGATTTTTCTTCTTTTCGTTAATCTTCGGCATGGTGGTTGTTGTTGATTACTTTGATGATTTGTTTGTTGAACATGTGCCGTTGGCCATTCTCTCTACCAGCCTTTTTCTTTGCGGGTTGCTATTCTTTCTGGTAGGCGTGACCTTACACAGTATCGTTGAGAAACACAATCAAGTAATGTGCGTGTTAAAGAAAATATAGATTTTGAAACTTGTTCATAAAAACAATGAACAATTGTTTTTTTATCTGGTGGTCTTGAAGAATTCTGTTATAATTCGATAAAATAATTTATATATACGCCGGATTTAGAGGGTTCCCCTTGGACTTTTTTTTTCGGTTAAAAAGAAAGGTGAAAACATATGTCAGATAGTAAAAAATGTCCTTGCGGATCAGGTCGTAATTATGATAAATGCTGTGCCCGGTACCTTGAAGGTAAGGCCAATCCCACGAATCCTGAGATGCTCATGCGCTCACGGTATACTGCTTATACTAAGGCCGACATAGCGTATATTTCTAAAACGATGAGCGGAAAAGCTATCGCTTCTTTTGATGAGGAAGCCTCAACAAAATGGGCTACAACTAGTGAGTGGTTAGGTCTTACAATTCTTAAGGCTGATCCAGTTGCAGTTGATGAAACTGTTGGATATGTCGATTTCCTTGTGAAGTATAAAACTGACGGTCAAATGTTTAGCCATCACGAAATTAGCGAGTTTCATAAGGTAGAAGATATCTGGTACTATGTCGATGGCATCGTTAATCCCAAATTCGGCAGGAACGATCCATGCTTTTGCGGGTCAGGAAAAAAGCATAAAAAGTGCTGTTGTTGATTTCCTTTGAGTTATTCGGGTTCAGATATTTTAGTATTGTCCTCGGTTCTTTCCGCGGCAATTCTAGTGTGACTCATATCACCAATCCGTTGATAATGCCAATCTTTACGAACTATCTTTGTTTTCTCCATTGATATGAAGAAAACAAGCCCGCTCTTTTGCTTTGTTCGGAGGCTATTCCTAACTTCGGACTGAAAGAGTTGCGAGCGAGCACACACCCAAAATATCTGACCTTCGTATAAAGGAGCCGATTGCCAAATTCAAAAGAATAGCTTATTATATGCTTGTATGCGTTTAGGCAAATATGCAGATATAGGATGATATTTTAGATGGATAATATTGTGGATACGCTCAAAGCTTTGTCAGATGAAACGAGATTGAGAATTGTTAATTTGCTGGTTGAAACGGAACTCTGTGTTTGCGATCTCATGGCGGTTCTGGACACTTCGCAGACAAAAATATCCCGGCACCTGGCATACCTTAAACATGCAGATTTGGTGAGGGACCGGAAACATGCACAATGGTCTTTTTATTCTTTGATTAAAGAAGATGCCGTGAAATTCATCCAGGCACTTGTTTATGAGGACCTGAGACAGACGGAACCGTACACGGCTGATTTGAAGCGGTTGAACGAGAGACAATCGGCAGGTGTTGAAAATGAAAGGATATGTTGTGGCAAAGACCGGTAGATTATCATTCCTCGATAGGTTCTAAGAAGTTGTTTGCTGCGGTTATCGGACCGCTGATAGAAGTTCCGGTAATGATAATGCTGGTTAATTCAGCTCTGAAGATGAAAAAGAAATTTTTTAACGTACCGGATCTGGTACGTGAGAATCAAGTAATTATCTAACAGGAGGTATTCTATGATTAAGAAAAAAGTATTATTTGTATGTATTCACAATTCAGCAAGAAGCCAGATGGCTGAAGAGTACCTGAAGCTCTACGGAGGCGAAAAGTTCGAAGTTGAAAGTGCCGGATTAGAGCCGGGAACACTGAATCCGATAGTGGTCGATGTTTTGAAAGAAGACGGGATCGATATATCGGGGAAGAAAACCAATGACGCTTTTGAATTCTTCAGAGAAGGCAGAGCCTATAATTACGTTGTTACCGTTTGTGATGAAACAAGTGGTGAGCGATGTCCTCTTTTTCCCGGAAAATCCGAGCGCCTGCATTGGTCTTTTACAGACCCTTCCAGCTTTATGGGGACATACGAAGAGAAACTGGAAAAGACACGAGCAGTAAGTCAAGAAATAAAAGCAAAGATTAAAGAGTTTTTAGCATTATCAAAGGATCCCTTTCGGATTCAATAATTATATGAATATGTTATATTGCATTGGCAGCTAAGGAGTGGCATTTATGGAATATATTGTAATTTGCAGTGTTGCTTTTATTGTATCAATACTGACTTTCTTTTCCGGTTTTGGGATAGGGACTTTGCTTATGCCGGCTTTTGCAATTTTTTTCCCTGTTAGTGTGGCTGTCGCATTAACCGCGGTAGTTCATTTTTTTAATAATATTTTAAAAGTAGGATTACTTGGCAGGCAAGCTGATAAAGGAATGGTCCTCCGTTTTGGAATTCCTGCTGTAATTGCAGCCTTTTTGGGGGCACAATTACTGCTTATGCTCGCTCAACTAACCCCGCTATTTTCATACAATCTTTTTGGCCATGAGTTTTCGGTCACTCCAATTAATCTTGTTATCGCAGGCATTCTTGCTTTTTTTGCGTTTTTCGAAACGTTGCCTGTATTGAAAGGTTTTAGTTTTGGAAGGAAACACCTTATTATAGGGGGAATACTCAGCGGTTTTTTTGGGGGTCTGTCAGGTCATCAAGGCGCCTTTCGAAGCGCTTTTCTGGTTAAAACCGGGATTGCCAAAGAAAGCTATGTAGCTACCGGTGCGGTAGTCTCAGCTTTTGTCGATATAACAAGATTGCTGGTTTATCGGAATATATTTGTGAATATCAATATGAGAGAGAATGGATTACTGTTGTTCGTTGTTATTATTTCCGCATTAATGGGGGTTATTATCGGTAAACGACTGCTTCATAAGGTCACGATGAGCACAGTGCAGTTTATTGTTACTGGGATGCTTCTTTTTATCGCACTAGGCCTGGGAACGGGGATTATATAAATGGCTGGTATTAATAAAAGATATAAATAAAAGATATAAATAAAAGGAGGAAAAAGTATGTCAGATGATGTGAAGAAAATAGTTAAAGATGCGTACACGAAAGTAGTTACTCAATCGTGTTGTGGAGGAGAGAGCGCCTGTTGCGGAGGCGAGAGCGCTTGTTGTGGTGATGAAGGAATGAACTTCAGCCCGGATTATTCTCAGATTGATGGATATGTGGCTGAGGCTGATTATGGTCTTGGTTGCGGATTACCGACAGAAAAAGCCAGGATAAAAGAAGGAGATACTGTTGTTGATCTCGGATCAGGAGCTGGTAACGATGTATTCATTGTTCGCAGGATAGTAGGCGAGAAGGGCAGGGTTATTGGTATTGACATGACAGAAGCTATGATAGAGAAAGCCCGCGCCAATAATCGGAAACTGGGGTATGAGAATGTAGAGTTCGTACTTGGCGATATAGAAGCTATGCCGTTAGATAACGAAATCGCGGATGTAGTCGTCAGTAACTGTGTGCTTAACCTTGTCCCTGACAAAGAGAAAGCTTTCAAAGAAATACACAGGATACTGAAGTCAGGCGGGCACTGCAGCATATCCGATATCGTTATTGAAGGTGAGTTGCCGGAAGGAATCCGTCAGGTCGCGCAGCTTTATGCCGGGTGTATTTCCGGGGCAATTAACAGAGCCGATTACCTCGACATTTTTAGGAAAGCCGGGTTAACTAATGTGAGTGTAATAAAAGAGAGCCGTTACAGTTTGTCCGATGAACTGCTCCTTAACCATATTTCTCAAGACCAGCTTGTTAAGTTTCGTAATAGCAACAGTTCAATCCTAAGCATAACAGTATCGGCGTACAAAGCTTAGCTATGCAGGACTATCCTGAGCCTCTGTTCGCCATGTGGATGAATGGACAGGATTATGATGTAGCTACGCTGTTTATATCAATATAACAAATTAGTAAATTAATTTGTTATATTGATGGGGCAGTCAAGGAAATACTCCTTGTCCGGCAATCTGATAAAGGTTTTGTAATCTAAAACTACTTCTGTATGGAACCGGGTAGAATATACGCTTATATTTTCCCTTAAATTATTTTGCATATCTGTTATTGTGTCAATTTTTGACACAATAACGGGTGTATAGTTATAGCTATGGATTTTTTATAAATTTGTTGTTTTATAATAATCTTAATGGAATCTCTTAATAAGATAATAGCCAATATTTATAAATTTCTAATAAATAATATTTGAATTATCTAAATAATTTCTATAACATATAAAGTGTTTATGCTAAAAAATATCTAACATTTATGAACAAGACCAAAAATATAAATAATTTAATTAAAATGCTCCGGGCGGATTCTTATACAGTCGCTCAGATTCGGAAGCAGTTTGAAAAACTGTACAAAATAAGTGTATCAAGAGAAACCGTCTATCGGTATGTGCGCACCTTATCGGCGCTTGGGTTTGAAGTGCAAAAGGACGAGGGTAAATACCATTTGCTCGCTGAGCAGGGAGAGACGTTCGGGATAAAAGACCTTTTTGTCAGCAAATCATCACCGGGCTGCGGCAACATAATTACGCTGATCAATCGTGGTTTGGCGTATGGACTCCCGGCCAGGCTGGACTATCTAAGTCCCCGGTATGATGAGGTGTTGACTCTCCAGGTCAAACTGATCGATTTAGTGTGCATCAAGAACAAAGTATATTTGCTTGCTAAAGATCTTGCCGATGAGGTAGTCAAGGAACTGCGAGTTGACCGGATAAAAACACTGGTACTCGGGCATTCCGTGACCAGGAAAGAAATGGGTGAATTGGAAATCGTTTTTAAAGTAAAGTCAGACCTGGTAAAACATTTTGAGTGTCCGTTCCAGATCAGAGAACAAACGGTTTTGGAGAACGGAGAGGAACAGTACCGGGTGAGCGTTCATAGTTATTTCCGGGCAAAGAAAATGCTTTTTGAATACATGGATCAGGTGGTGGTTTTGGGCCCTGAGGAGTTTGTGAGGGATTATCTTGAGACTGTCAGGAATATAGTGTGCAATTATGAAAATAAAGGTGGAAAAAGTCATGGATAACAAAGAACGGAATACAGTTGTACTGGCAGCGCTGCTGCACGATGTGGGAAAATTTAGGCAACGGACCGGAGAGCAAATTGCAAATGATTATGATGAAAGCTGTTGTCCTGTCTATAACAATAGGCTTACTCATTTGCATGCCGGACATACAGCAAAATGTTTGAGAGAAACAGACGCTCCGGGAGAGATTATCGACATTGCCGCAAGACATCATTTAGGCGATACTCTTTTAGATGAAAAAGAAGGATATCTTACAGCTATTGTAAAAAAGGCGGATTGGTTATCCAGTGGGCTCGATCGGGATAGTATCAAAGCATACGACAGAGATACCGAAGACAATAAAGATAGATTATCAAAGGATCAACAGAATTATAAAGCCGCAAGGCTTGAAACGATATTTGAGCAAATATTAGGGGGAAGCGGTAAAAATCTTGTGTGCGATCTCGCGCCGCTAACACCTGAAAACTGTAATCCAGTTTCTAAAGAATCAGCCCGAAAATTATATTCCGATCTATACAATGATTTTAAAGTTATAGCAAAGAAGATATTTAGGGATTTGGATATCAAAAATTTTAATCAGGACTATTTGACAGTTCAATCTTTGCTAGAAAAATACACATGGTGCATTCCTTCCTCAGCATATAAGGTTCTCCCAAATGTATCCTTGTTTGATCATTCAAGAACTACCGCGACCTTCGCAGATGCTCTTTATGCATATCACAAACACTCAAACTCTCTGAGGTATAAGGCTATTGTCGAAGGAGATAGCAAACAAAGCAAATTTATTTTAATCCAGGGGGATTTCTCTGGTATACAGGATTTTATTTTTAATCTCAAAGACCATTCTCATGCCGCAAAAATATTGAGGGCCAGGTCTTTTTTTGTTTCTGTGGCTACGGATATTGCGGCGTACAAGTTGTGTGACAAAACTGGTTTAACTCCGGCAGCTATTGTGATGAATGCCGGGGGGAAATTCACCATATTAGCGCCCAACCTGCCCAGCACAAGAAAAGCTGTCGAAGACGTTGAGTCGGAAGTTAACCACGATTTTCGTCAGCGTACCTATGGACAGACTCGTATGAATATTGCTTATGTAGAAGTGTGTGAAGAAGATTTTTATACGCATATTGATGGGGATGAAAAGTTTTCAAAAAAAATGAGGCAATTGTCCTCTCAAGTAGAAAAAAGGAAACTACAGTATCATATTGATTCGCCAGTGTTTACCGATTATATTGATGGTTTCACACAAGGAAATACTGAGAGCGCTGGGCTGTGTAAATCTTGTAATGCCAATCCGGTTCATGATGGTATCTTTTGCAGTCAATGCGCTGATTATGATCAAATTGGAAAAGAAATTATTAATGCAGATTATGTATCGATAGGCAAGACCGTTCGCGGACATAAAATATTGAGTGATTATTATATTTCTTTTAAAGCAGATAAAAATGCTGATTATCTTTTTGCGTTGCGAGATGACCTTGATGTAATTGATAAAAATTATCCCATTAAAAGATATGCCGGCAATATGCCTGAGCTAACCAGCGAAGATATGAATGATAATAGATTTGCCAATATGACAGAGCAACAGTTTGATAATAATGAATTTAATCCGGGATTTCCGAAGACATTTGCCCATATTGCCTATCAGGCTCTTAACAAAGATACTGAAAAGGGTAAGCCTTTCCTAGGGATTATTAAGGCAGACGTGGACAATCTTGGATATATTTTTTCTAAGGGTTTTACAGAAATAAACAAAGAAAATTTACCAATTAATAAAGCCTCCTTTTCCAAATATGCTTCACTTTCCCGAATGCTAGATTATTTTTTTACCGTGGTATTAATTGATCATGTTAAAAAGAAAGATCTTAATGTTTATACGGTGTTTGCCGGTGGAGATGATCTGTTCTTAATTGGTTCATGGAATCAGATGATGGATTTGGCTGGTTGGATTAATTATAATTTTGCTAAATTTGTAGGAGATAATCCTAATATTCATTTGTCTATGGGGGTTGTTTTGGCGAAACCATCGTTGCCTGTACCAAAAATGGCTGAGATTTCTGAAGAACAGTTGCAGTTATCAAAGAACAAAGGCAAAAATGCGTTCTCCATGTTTGGCCAAACTGCAAGTTGGAATGAATATGATGATTTGATGAAGTTTCAAAAAACGATTGAAGATATTGAAGGAAAGTATAAAACCCAAATTAAAGAAGGACTACCGACACAGTATTTTTATAAAATCCTACATTTCGCAGAAATGGCTGATGGGCATGATCCTAGAGATAGTATGTGGCAAGCATTGTTTCATTATATTACGGCTAAGAATTATAAAAATGAAAAAGAAAGTAACCTGGGATTGCAAAGGGATTTGCTAGATTTAAGCAAAGAGATAAAAAAGTGGGGTACTCGGCTCAAAATCCCTATGAGTAAAATGATATATGAGGAACGGGAATAATTTGGATCATGTCTGGAAAATATAAAGGAGGAAATAATTGTGGTAGAGATAGTATTTTGGAAAGATAAGGGGAAGCAACAGATAACAATTGATTTGTTTTCAGTTAAAGCAGAAGAAATAATAAAAAGTATTTCATTTAAAGATAATCGTGGAAATGAAAAGAGAGAATTAGATAAAAATCAAATTAGACGCTTTTACAATGATGTAGTCGTAATTAGTAGCAAAATTAATAATGCCAAAGATAAAGAGTTGGAATTTGAAAAACAGTTGCCATATTTAAATATGATTAATGCAAAAGTAGCATACTCAAAAGCAAGGAAGCTTATAACTGGTGACAATTTTTCTGATTATATAAAGAAAAGTATTCAGCAGGTGAATGATCTGGATGATTTTAAAGTATTTTGTAGTCTGTTTGAGTCAGTTATCGCATATTTTGGTAAATAATTTGAAAGGATGATGAAAAATGAAATTGAATGAATTTGTTGAACTCAAGGGTAAAATAAAACTGGAATCGGGCTTGCATATTGGTGCTGGCAATGATGAGATTCATATTGGGGGTATTGATTCTCCTGTAATAAAAAATCCACTTACTAACGTCCCATATATTCCCGGATCCTCTTTGAAAGGTAAAATGAGATGTTTATTGGAACAGTATTTTAATAAAATGAATATTGATTCTCCTTATAAGTTGGATAAAATTGATGGAGATGTTGAAAAAAAAGATATTCAAGGCTTGTTAATATGTAAAATGTTTGGTAATGGCGGCGTTTCTCCCAATTATAATGGCGGGCCGACCAGATTAATTATTTCGGATTGTGCTATGTCTAATGACGAACTTTTGCGTAGTATGAATGCATTAACTGAAGCAAAATATGAAGTGGTTATTGATCGGAAAAAAGGAACAGCAAAAGGCGGTGGAATACGACAGGTGGAGCGTGTACCGGCTGGAGCAGAGTTTGGGTTTCGAGTGGTTATGAAAGTATTTGATGGCGACGATAAAGAACAGATGAAGGCATTCCTGAAATTAGGGTTATATCTACTTCAGATGGATTGTCTTGGTGGGGGTGGATCACGAGGAAATGGGCGAATAGCTTTTGAATTGGATAATGATACTTTAGATGATGTAAATTTTGGAGAATACCTCAAACAATTTGAGAATTGGAATAAGGCATGAAAATAATAAAAGCCATAATTAAACCAGTTTCATCTTTTTCTTCTGCAATACATAGCGATACGCTTTTTGGGGCGTTCTGCTGGAATTACCTCGATAAATATGGCGAAGCTGACCTTAAGAAAATCATCGAAAATACGGACATTGTCTTTTCCAATATTTTTCCATTGGAGATGCTGCCTTGTCCTGTATTGCCGAGTGGTGAACCAGATTTTGACACGGTAGAAAAATACGCTGATGTAAAAAAATTAAAAAAAGTACAGTATTTGCCATTAAACTGTTTCGCTGGCAAACTTACTCAGGAAAGCATTCTGGAGTTCAAAAAACAAGCAGTTGATAACAATGAAATAAAAGCTGAAACGCAAATTATTACCAGAAGCGCTATTAATCGCAATACCGGAACAGTGCTTGAAGGTGCATTATTTTCAGATAGGGAAATTTTTTATCCTGAGAGTGCTCTGATGGTGTTTTACATCATGTTTGATGAGTCCAGTCTTCCTGAAAATAAGGTCAAGGAAACGATAGAACAGATGTCTGTATTTGGTATAGGTAAAGACAAGAGCATCGGTAAAGGATGTTTTAGTGTGGAATTTGTACCAAATGATTTGCCGATGCATGCAAATCAAACGCATTTTATCTCCCTTTCAAATGGTCTACCGGATGATGCATGTGAGTTGTTATATGGTAAAACAATCACCAAGTTTTCCAGGCATGGACGAGGCTCCCGTTATCTAAAGAATCCAATTCAAATGTATACACAGGGAAGCATTTTTAAGGTCAAAGAAAAAAGAAAATACTACGGAGAATATAATCGCAATGCATCTGAGCAGGAGGGGCATGTGCATCAAGCTTGTCTATTCCCGTTATTTGTAAACCTGGAGGGCCTTGCATGATAAAAATGCCATTTATTGAAATACCACTGGAAATCGAAGTGTTGACCCCTGTGCATATCGGGATGGGAGAAGATTATGTTCCTACAGATTATGTAATCAAAAACGATAAATTATTTGTTGTTGATAGGGATAAATTTACAGCGCACCTAATGCAGTTTGATCAGAGATGGAAGGAATTCGGTGCTGTTTGTCGCGGTAGTGGAGCAAATGCCTTGATGGAAATAAAAAAAATTATAACAAGAGAATTTGAGGATACTTTATCCTCGTATGTCGTAACCCATGTAGGTGCGCTACATACAACAAAGGAATATCCGGAGATTGCCAGAATAATACGAACTGCTTTTTATAATGAACCGATCTTGCCCGGAAGTACGGTTAAGGGTGCTTTTATGACGGCATTCGTCAACAGTGGGATATCTAGATTTTATTTGGATAATTACTCAAATAACCTAAAGCATGATATCCAACATGATATGCCGAATGTAATCGGTCAGATGATATCTGTATCAGATTTTGATGTGATTGGTTCGCTGGACTGTTGTGGTATTAAAACCGCACATTATTCTCATCAGAAGCCTGCTAAACCTAAACAGCTTGGTAACTTGGAGTATGTTATCAAAAATACGAAATTTGTAGGTAAGGTAAGATTAACTAGACTGATTGGCGGATATTCTTCTAAATATAAGGAAATAACCGGTAAAGACGTGGATAAATTCTCAAATGATTTTTTTGAGTATTTGAATGATTTTTATGCTTACGATGTAAAGGTAAAGGAAACAAAAGAACTGTACTATGATGGACTCAATTTTGATTTGCCGGATAAATCTCCTGGAACAGCTTTTTTTAAGCTTGGACTGCATAGCGGTGCATATTCCCGAACCCTTCATCCAGATCAGGAAATCACTGTTAAAAATAGGTCTAACAGAGAAAAAATACAGACAACTATATGGACCATTGATAATCTGCCGATGGCTTGGTGTGCCATTAAGGCAATAGATGAAAGCTCCTATCGGGATTACCGAAAAGAAGTCTCAATTCGCCGAGAGAATTACGAAGATCAATTGCATGATTCCAGAAGACTTGCAAGCCTATCAATGGAAAAGGTGAGAGCAAGACATGAAGAGGAGCAGAGACGAGTAGATGAGGGAAAAAAACTGGACTTACTAAAGAAACAAGAGGCAGAACTTGAGAAAAAGAAACTGGATGATATGTCTGATTTTGACAGGTTGATTTATCAGATTAGTCATTTTGATTCTTCAGAAACAAATATTAATATTGTTATGAATGAATTCAATAAGATTGATGCTTATAAGGAAAATAATAAAACAAATTTAGCAAAAGCGATAAAAGATTATTTTTGTATGGTGGGTAAATGGGCGGGTAAGTTATCTGATAAACAACAAAAAAAGGTTGATAAAATCAAATCTATTCTACAAGAATAATGACAACCTTCTGCTAAGTCAAATTGTTCAGACCCAACTTAATTGGTTTGCATTTCTGAAAGATATGATAAATAATCATAAAAAAAGATTATGAAAAAGAGGGAACCTAATGAAAGAAGCAAGCGAGGCATTGTTAAACGCTGATGAACTGAAAGCTAAATTGGATATATTGCGGCCGTTATCACAAACTCAGACGAGTCGGCTGAAGAAGCTTTTTGACCTGGACCTGACCTATAATTCGAATGCTATCGAAGGTAATACCTTGACCTACTCGGAGACCAAGTTGGTATTGCGTGAAGGTATTACTATCGGTGGTAAACCACTTCGCGAGCACGTGGAGGTTACCAATCATAAAGCCGCGCTTGATTATATCGAAACATTGACAAAGCGTGCTCCATACATTGTATCCGAAGAAGAGATCCTCCATGTCCATGGACTGATACTACGAGGAATAGATGATAATAATGCTGGGCGATACAGGATCGAGCAGGTCTACGTTAAGAGACAGAACAGAGTGATTCAACAATTTCCTGAATCAGCCATGCTCCCGACATTAATACAAGAAATGCTGCGGGAATACAGGAATAGATCTTCAGATCTCCATCCTATTGAATTAGCCGCATTGTTCCATCTGGGATTGGTCAAGATACATCCTTTTGTTGATGGCAACGGTCGGACAGCTCGGCTGCTTATGAATCTTGTTTTGATGCAAAATGGCTATCCTCCGGCTGTTATTCATATAGAAGACCGAGTCCGGTACATTTCTTCGGTCGAGCATTATTGTGATACTGGCGATGCAGATATTTTTATCGTTATGCTAGTCCAGTCAGTGATTGAAAGCCTATCGACGTATATAAAAACGATTGAGGGGAATATCGTGTGGGAATAGTCAGAACTATAAAGGTGTATTTTTTTTTTATGGCCTGGGATACTAGTGGAGACAGTAAAGGAGCAGCGTAATGCGTGTAATAATCAGTACCGTAGGTACATCTTTATTATCTAATCTGAAAGACTGTGATCGTAAGTTATTAGCAAAAACTGCTAATTATCGAGAAGGAGAATATGCTCCTGAAGAGAAGCGGATTGTAAATAACTATATCGATGAAGCAAGATGTAGTCTTTTGGGGTATAGCTTAGAAAATGCGAAAAAACTATCTGCAGAGTTAAATGGTCTTAGCCGTGTAGGATTAGCGCATCAAGACATTTATTATTTTATCGTTACAGATACTTATCAATGTAGACAAACAGCTGGACTGATAAAAGAATACTTAACTGGAATTAATATTCATAATGCGGAAATAGTTGAAATAAGGTATCTGACTTCATCAAATAGCAAAGTTTTTTTTAAAGGAATTAGCGAATTAGTGAGATGGTTTTATTCTGATGATATGAGATACATTAATGACCCAGGCATTGACCTGATATTTAATTCTTCGGGTGGGTTTAAAATTGTGCAGGGTTTTGTTACCGCTATAGCTATGCTCAGTAATGCCCAAATCTCATATATTTTTGAAGGTGAGGATAGTGACCTGGTATCCATCCCAAAACTGCCAATAAAACTGGAGACTAGTGCGATGAAAAAATATCCGAATCAATTTATGATCATGGCAGATGCCGAAATAATTGCGGATCTCCCTGCCGGGATTGATGATATTTTCCTTGATACTGAAAAGGAAGGGAGTATTCTTTCTCCCTGGGGACTGATC
Source organism: Candidatus Margulisiibacteriota bacterium (assembly GCA_003242895.1). Taxonomy (NCBI): domain Bacteria; kingdom Bacillati; phylum Candidatus Margulisiibacteriota; species Candidatus Margulisiibacteriota bacterium. The sequence goes on along the minus strand of QKMY01000008.1, from coordinate 4,592 downwards.
ATGTGGGAAAAAAATAAATCAGATGTTTTTTTCGATAGATTACTTGAATGGCCAGGTTTGGTATATGAGAATAACTTTAAAAATGATTTTAAGAGTATTGTGAGCGCCGATGAAAAGGTCAAATTGCAGGAAGTACTTTATAAGGTCCAAAAATTGATGAAAAAAGGTGATACCTCTCAGTTAAAAAAGGATGGAGGCTTACAATATGAAAACTTTGAAAACAAAAAATACAATGGATTACCCATTGGGCATTTTCGCGTAACGCAAGAGCGAAGAGTGAGCTGTGTTGCAAGCACTGGTAAACTGTATTTGAGAAAATACGGCGCACATGATTATGTTAATGACAATCCCTAGCTGGTTGGAATGCATCATGAAATCAAACAAAAAAGATAGGTACAAAAAAGCAAAGGAACAGAACCCGTCTTTTGGTTTTTATCGGCCTTCGATTATTCCTACAGGCAAGGCCAAGATGGATACCAGACAAAGAAAAAAGCAGCAGATTAGAAAGGAAATAGAAGAAGTATGAAGCTTGATATTTCGTTAAATAATGCCGACTTATACCAAGGGGTTGCTATCCATGAAGCGGGAGGTCGGCTTGCAATTGATCTCAGCGATGATGTACTTAACCAGATAGGTCGCAATGCCGGTGACCTCATGGCTGGCATCGAAGACCGGTCAGAAATTACCCTGACAGGCGCGGCACCGATTCCTGTATATCTTGTTGTTTTTCATATCGTTGTGCATCGTTTTAGAAAAGTCTATTACGATAACGAAATGTACAATTTATTGATTGCGAGGCACTAAAATGCTGTTATCTGCTGTTATCGAAATCTCCCCATTGAAACAATGCGTGTTGCCGACCTCAACCGGCAATTATATTCACGGTCTTTTTTTTAATTTACTAAGGACTTGTGACGCGGACCTGGCACTAAAGCTGCATGGAGATAACCGGGCAAAGCCATTTACCGTATCGCCGTTGCATGGCAATTTTAGCCCTGTAGCCCGTGGCCATAATGGACTTGATCCAAACAAAAAATACTGGTTCCGTTTTACTTCGCTTAATGAAGAACTATCCTCCAAACTGATGACATTTTTGTCAGGCAGTAGGGGTAAAACCTGCGTGATTGGTGATAATGAGATGATCATTCAAGATGTGATTCTGGATTCTGCGGGGCATTCCTGGTCTGGCTCTTCCGCTCATAAACGCTTATATGACAAGTACATCATACGCCAGGAGGGGATATGCAAGAATATAACGATATCTTTTTTTACGCCGACGACATTTAAACAGGAAGATAATTATTTGCTGTTGCCCATACCCAGGATCCTTTTTCATACCACTCTGGAAAAATGGGATACCCTGTCAGGGATATCTATTGATCGTAAAGATTTCTTGTCCTGGCTGGAGGAGAACTGTATGGTCTCCCGGTATGAATTAAAAACGCGCATGTGGAATTTTGATAAATATAAATATGCGGGCTTTGTGGGGGAGGTAGAATTTACCGATACCAGCAAGTCGGATAGTTTTTATCGTGCCCTATGGAATTTACTGGCAGATTATATTTTTTGGAGTGGAGTCGGGGCTAAGACCACTATGGGAATGGGGATCGCAAGAAGGTTGTAGAAAGGATAAATTATGCCGGCATTATATCTTATGGAATTGGGAGCCATTATGGGCGTTGAAGGGGAGTGCTTCAAGGTCAGTTGCCGAGATGTCACCAGTACCATCCCTATTATCAAAGTTGATTCTGTGCTGGTATTTGGCGGAACGCAGATCACCACACATGCTATTGCGGAACTCTTGGAGCGGGATATTCCCACTACATTCCTCTCATCAAACGGGCGTTATTACGGGCGATTGGCTTCAACCGATACCAAGGCTGTTGAGCTTAAAGTCGAACAATATAAAAAGCTAGAGGATAATGGGTTTAGGACTAGTTTTGCCAAAGCATGTGTTAAAGGAAAAATCCTTAATAGTTTGTATATTCTTAAAAATCTTAATCGTGAACGGAAGATACCTGAAGTGGCTGAGGGTATTAAAAGAATGTATGCCATCATTGGCACTCTTGAAGAAAAAGATAATTTAGAGAGTATTAGGGGCTGTGAAGGGTCGGCGGCGGCTATGTATTTTAGCATAATACCGCTGTTGCTCAAGAACCGGTTCGGTTTTAGCGGGCGAAATCGCAGACCTCCGAAAGACCCGCTCAATTCGCTGCTGAGTTTTATTTATACGTTGCTGATGTATAGTGTTTATACTGCAGTTTCTATTACCGGACTTGACCCGGCCATCGGGTATCTTCACGAATATACTGACAACCGCCCAGCCTTGCCACTGGACCTCATGGAAGAGTTCCGGGCACTTTTTGCCGATCAGGTAATAATTGATCTCATTAATCACAGTATGATTGATGAGGATGATTTTTACGAAGGTGATACCGAAGATAAACCAGTGCTGATTAATACTGATCTACGCCGCAAGGTGGTGGAACGGTTCGAAAAAAGGCTGTCGACGCAGGTCCTTTATAAAGGGGATAATATTAGCTACAGGCGGGTACTGGAGATGCAGGCTAGATCACTGGTTCGATATATCAGAACCGGAGAACCCTATACTCCGTTTATACAACAATGAGAGATGAATTCGGCAGGTATATCGGTATGTTTGTTATTGTAACTTTTGATATTGTGCAGGCACCTACCAGGCGTGAGATGGGAAGGCGCATATATCGTGTTGCTAAGGTGATGAAAGCCTTTGGTCACCGGGTGCAGAAGTCGGTATTTGAGTGCCATCTGGATAATCCGCAGATTGAGACGCTTAAAATGCGGATTATGATGGAAATCAATATCGAGCTGGGAGACAATGTGAGATTTTATAAAGTGTGCAATTCCTGCTTTGAAAAAATTGAAGTGTTGGGCATGGAGGGAGTTACTGAGGATCAGGAAGTATATATATTTTAGTAAATCGTGATAGAATATTTATATAAATAATTTTGGAGAAATAATGTTATCTTTAGAAGTAAAGAATAGATTATATCAGATTATTAGAGAAAAAATTGTTGCGGGACTGTCGCCGGAACGAATATATGTATTCGGCTCTTTTTCGAGAAATCAAGACACCGACAACAGTGATATTGATATTTTAATCGAAAAAGTTACTGATTCGGATATTATTTCAAGGATATCAGGAGCAAGGCGATTTTTAAGGGGATTTCCATATCCTTTAGATATTCTTGTATATACTCCTCAAGAAATACAAGAAAAAAGTAAGGATAAACATTCGGTTGTTTTTCAGGCATTAAAAGATGGAGTTTTGTTGTATGACAGAAAAGTTAAATAACGCAATTATTTTGCGGAATGTTATTAGTTCAGATTTGGATAAATCATTATAGTAATGCTTATAATGAACTTAATTGATCGCGTTTTTTATGATATATCGCGTAATTGAAAAAGCAAGGAAACGGACAATGTGCCTGAAAGTGTTGTAGTGATGGTAAAAACTTGTATTAAAACCGCTTCCTTTAAGAAGAAATATGATGTAAAAATAAAGTGCCTGAAAATTGCTATCAGAAAGCCTCGATTTTACTGGGCTGGAGAAGGGCGCTATAAGAAACCTACGAATACCTGGATAGGTATTGAGACCATATAATTTTATTTTTCATTTTTTGGAGTCCTTAGATAAGAAACCTACGAATACCTGGATAGGTATTGAGACGCAAGTAACGGTTAATCCTTCAAATGGGCCTTCTGATAAGAAACCTACGAATACCTGGATAGGTATTGAGACTTGCAGTAAGCCCAAATACAATAAAAGCATATAATTAATAAGAAACCTACGAATACCTGGATAGGTATTGAGACAGTCTCAACGTTGTTTGTAACACTGTTACCAACCATAAGAAACCTACGAATACCTGGATAGGTATTGAGACTCTCAATAATAATTGTTGATCTCATGTTGCTTTTCTCCATAAGAAACCTACGAATACCTGGATAGGTATTGAGACCTGCCTGAGTCTTTTTCTTTTTTAGCAAGGCAATATAAGAAACCTACGAATACCTGGATAGGTATTGAGACTTCCCCGTTCCATGATACAGTTCCAGTTTCGATTACAATAAGAAACCTACGAATACCTGGATAGGTATTGAGACGCAATACACTGTGATATTGTTCTTGCTGCGTAATAGCATAAGAAACCTACGAATACCTGGATAGGTATTGAGACATAAGCAATTCTTGTCTTAACCATAATTTTCTCCTTATAAGAAACCTACGAATACCTGGATAGGTATTGAGACCTTCTTTTTTAGCTTTCATGTATTCATCCCAGTTTATAAGAAACCTACGAATACCTGGATAGGTATTGAGACCTCGGTGCTCCGGCGGTTAGTACTTCATATGCTAGATAAGAAACCTACGAATACCTGGATAGGTATTGAGACATTATGAGCTTTACTGTAGCGGATTATATGATTTATAAGAAACCTACGAATACCTCAGCAGTTCTAATTATGAGTTTTAGCGCTGATAAACATTGAGTTCAGGCAATAAAGTATCCCTATTGGGATGATTATAATAGGGACGAGTCGCTCCCTAT
>QKMY01000007.1 GCA_003242895.1 Candidatus Margulisiibacteriota bacterium | reverse complement strand
ATTATCCATTAGGTTGTTTTAATTATGGAAAGTATCTTTTCAGGTTGGGTTATCTTGAGAAAATGCAGGACGTTTTAGTTGCTTTATTTTAGGATATTACAGCCTCAAAGTACGATAAGAAAATTTTTTTTCAGCATCTGTTTAGATAGCTGAACGATATTATCAATAAAGGAGTTATGGCTATGAAACCGTTAAATTTAAGATTTCGTGATAAATTACTTTTAGCAGTTATTCCGTTAATTATTATCTCACTAAGCACACTTGGTGCGGTAATGTATTATTCAACTTCAAAAATCATAGGCATTCAGCAAAAAGAATCTATGAATCAGTCGCTGTACAAAATAGCTGAAGAAATCGAACAATGGATGAAAAGTGTTGAACAGCAAAGCGAAGTGTACTCGATTACTGACGTACTAATTAATGCATGCAAAGGCATAGACACAGAAGGAGCGCAGCGTTCCCTGACAAAATACAACCGTATAATGAATATTTATGAAAACATATTTCTTGCTAACATGAACGGAAAAATTCTCATTGATTCCATAGGGGGGAAATCAGTGGGGCTAGAAATAGCTAAAATACCTTTTTATGAAAAGAATATTCAAAAAGCCAAAGAAGGGAAGCCATGGATTACTGATGTCGGTAAATCTCCAGCAACAGGAATGCCAATTGTCTTCATGTCAAGGCCTATATATATGGAGGGCTCACTTGCAGGAATACTTGGGACACCTGTTCAGCTTGAGACATTTTCAGATACATTTATATCAGGAATTAAGCTTGGAGAAACAGGGATTATCTATATTGTTGATAAAACAGGAACAACAATAGCTCATCCGAACAAGGAACAAATCTTTAAGCTCAACATTAGCGATTATGATTATGGCAAAAAAATCCTTACTCAGAAAAACGGAGAGCTGCATTATGAACTAGAAGGCAAGCAGATGGTTGCTTTCTTAAAACATATAGAAAAGAGAGACTGGATTGTTGTAGCTGCTATACCTGAAAATGAAATATACGCTACATTAAGCAAAGCAAAACAAATTTGTCTAGTTTCAGTCTTGGCCTTTATAATAATAACAACCATTATTATCTGGCTATTTTCTGAGAAACTAATCAAACCTATCAAAAAGACATCCAGTGTTCTCAAAGATCTGCTTGAAGGAGAACGTGATTTTAGCAGGAGAATAGAGAAGACAAGCAATGACGAATTTGGCGAAATGTGTCAGTACGTGAATAATTTTTTTGATTCAATGCAGAATATAATGAAGAATGTAAAATTACACGCAATAAAGGTGCAGGATTTTTCAAAGACTCTCGCACATATAGCCCAGGAAACTGCAAAGGGAATAAACCAGATTAGCACAGCGTTGGACGGAGTTGCAAAAGGGACATCTGACCAGACGACGAGTATCGGTGAAGCCATTTACAAAACAAGAACACTCCTCGATATGATCAACAACATCGCGAAGGGGGCACAAGAACAAAACGAAAATATCAGCAAGTCTATGGAAATCTCAAGGCAAAACAGCGATGCGATGTCACAAATAAATGAAACATCGACAAAACAACTAGATAGTGCTGATAAGGTAATGAATGTTTCTTCACAGATGACCAAGGCGGTGGACCAGATTGCATCTGATGCTTCCAGAGCGGCCGAGAACTCGAAACAGACAAGAGACATAGCTCTCAATGGAGAGAATATAGTGACTCAAACCGTTATCGGCATGGGCAGAATAAGTGAGAAAGTTCTATCAGCCGCAGACAAGATAAACGAACTGGGCAAGAATTCCACCAAAATAGGCGAAATTGTCAATGTTATTGATGATATCTCTGAACAGACCAACCTTCTGGCCCTCAATGCTGCTATTGAAGCTGCCCGGGCTGGCGACCATGGACGAGGATTTGCAGTCGTTGCCGATGAGGTAAGGAAGCTGGCAGAGAAATCTTCACGAGCTACCAAAGAGATCGCTACATTAATCAAAAGCATCCAGGAATCTACGGATATAGCAGTTATCTTTATGAAGGAGAGTACCGACGAAGTCCGTAGTGGGTCTGGTTTGGTTAATCAAGCAAAATCGGCACTTACCACTATTATTGATGCGGTCAAAGACACCGTTAATCAGATCGAAAATATATCCGCCTTTACCGAAGAAATGTCTGCATCTGCATGTGAAAATGTTGCAAACATGCACAAGCTCACACAACTAACCGAAATCACAGATGGAGCCGTAAAAGAAGTATCCGTTTCTTCCAATGTAATTTTTGACTCTTTTGCAGTAGTCAGCAAAGTAGCAAAACTGAACGTTTCAATCACAAACGATATGAAGCATGGAATGGACGAGTTTATTGGACTCATTAACGACATTAGCAATGTGGCTACTGATAATTCCTCATCAACACAGGAAATAACCGCCTCCTCAGAACAAATATCAGCATCAATTAATTCGCTTAAAGATTCTTCGGAGGAAATGGTTAATCTATCAAATGAACTCTACGATAACATAGCTCAGTTTAAACTCGACTAATTGCACAAAGGAGAATAAAATGATTAGCTCCAGGTTCAGTGTCCGTTCAAAATTATTGTCCTTCATTATTCCTACGATCCTAATCTCAATTTCAGTGGTATCAATCTTTTCATATACTATTGTCTCTTCAGCCATATTGAAACAACAACGGAATACGGCAGAACATATGATAAATAAGGTCCGGGAAGATCTAAGCCTCTGGATAGAAGACAAAAAACAACAAATAACTATATATTCTGAAACAGGAGTATTCCGGGATGCTTGTTTAGGTCAGCGCTTAAATGAAGCTAAAGAAAGACTTGAGAAATACATCGAAATACAGCCAATCTATGAAAATATTTTTATCGCCGACAAATCAGCGAAGATATTCGCAGATGCAATTGGCGGGAAAACAATCGGGATCGAAATCGATAAAATTCCCGAGTATAGAATAAATGTCGAAAAAACGCTGGAAGGAAAACTATGGATTGGAGACGTTCAAAAATCGCCTGCTACCGGCAAACCAATAACATTGATTACAGCTCCTATATATGCGAACAATGAAATTATTGGAATACTAGGAGCTCCTCTACAGCTGGAAATGTTTTCTGACGCATATGTCCGCAAAGTAATTGTAGGTAAAACCGGTTATATTATAATAACTGATAAAACTGGAAAAGCAATTACTCATAAAAAAAAGGATTATATTTTAAAGCTCAATATCTCTGACTATGATTTTGGCAAACGTATGCTAGCCCAAAAAAATGGGGAATTTAAGTATTCTTTTGATAACGTCAATAAAACAGGATATTTTGTAACCTTTGAAAAGCTTGGCTGGCTTATTCTCGCAAATATCCCGATAGAAGAAACTTATGAGGATATTAATAGAATAAAAAAGATAAATATATTTGCCGGAGTATTTTTTGTTGTGATTACTGCACTATTTATTCAGGGAATAACTTCCCATCTTATGAAGTCATTAGATATAAATATTAACGGCATAGCAAAAAATAGCCGGTTGATAGCATCTGCCAGTATTGAAACAGCGTCAACGAACAATCTTATGGCAGAAAACGCGAATAATCAGTCCTCTAAACTGGAAATGGCTGCGTCTGCTCTAACACAAATATCCTCAGTAACAAGGCAAACCGTAGCCCCTGCAAAACAGGCAGACAAATCTGCGATGCAAGCTCTCGATCTAGCCCAGCAAGGTCAGCATTCTATGCTGAATCTTGTTGCTGAAATGAACGAGATGAAGAACACTTCCACCGAAACGACAAAAATCGTCAAAACTATTGACAGCATTGCATTTCAGACAAATATTCTTGCGCTTAATGCTGCGGTCGAAGCTGCGAGAGCAGGTGAGGCCGGTAAAGGATTTGCTGTAGTCGCTGACGAAGTGAGAAATCTAGCTCTGCACAGTGCGGAGGCTGCAAGGAATACGGCATCGATGCTTGAAGGTGTAGTAATGAATGCAGAAAAAGGAGTTGCAGCATCAGCAGAGGTTGTATCTTGTTTTGATAATATTGTTTCTTCTATTACGGATTCTTCAAAGATGATTGCCCAGGTAGCACGTTCGAATGAAGAACAGGCTCAAGGCATAGAGCTAATAAATACTACAATAACCCAAATGAGTGAGGTTAATCATAATTATACATCGCACATTGTAAAAATGGCAGCTGCGAACGAGGAATACAATGCAAAGGCTCAAGAACTTCAGCAATCAGCAGAACAGTTAAAAGAAACTTTCTACGGTAGCTAAGCAGATGATAAAGAAAAAAGAAAGATTGCGGTTACTCTATTGCTTAATGTATATATAATTATACTAAATATTTAATATAATCAATACTTTCATGATTGCAGAATAATATTTGCTTGCTTTTGCAAACAACAATTAATCGAAGAAGGGAGAATAAATGATATAGAATTAAATATATTATGTTATCAATTAGTTGAAACCATACCAAAGGTTAGTAATTACAAAAGAGCATCTAATCTGGGTTTCCAGGTTAATTATTTTATATATGTTCGATTACAGGAGGAATACTATGGCTAAGATAGAGATTCATTCAATACCGGGAGTTATGAGTTCTGTTCATCACGTTGGGGATTATGCAACAGTTGATACATGGTCTAATTTTTATGGAGCATCATTAGAAGCATTTAAAGGATTAATTGACGCTCATATAGCCTTTACAAAGAAACAAAAAGTGTTAGCTGTTGTTGTTGATTCAACTTATGCCACAGGTGTAATGCCAAATGCGGTACAAAAATTCATTCAAGATGAAGTTTTTTTGAGATTTAGCAAAAGTGGAATTAAATTCTTTATTAACATAAAAGCTAAGAGTTCTTTAACTAAATTAGCTGTAGATTCTTTTTCAGTAAATGCTGGTCCGGCAGGCATTACATTAGGAGAATTTGCTGACGTAGATTCAGCAATTGCCTGGCTCAAGAAAAATTCTTAAAGTACAGCCATCTTAATAATATTCCTTTTTAAATACTCAACTCTTGATTAGAGAGTTGAGTATTTACTAGCATAGCAGGTCCTTACGCATAAGGGATAGCTTCGATTTCAATCAGTCTGCGTGAAGTCGTCGCCACCTCGGCATTATCAAGGGTGGTGTTCTTATCAGCATAACCAAATTCCACGTAAAAATATCCTAATTTCGGATATTTAGCCTTAAACACCGAAATAAATCCTTGTTTCTGCAACTCTTTTATTAGCTTTTGGATTGTCTTTTTATTGTTTCGCACGTCATTGGCGGTAAGAGGAATCTTTCTTATAATCTCATCATATGAAAGCACTGCCGATAGTCTATTCAACTTATCATAATTGCTATATCTGATAACCTCGTATAATCTTTGGGCGGTAGGATTAGATATAGTATTCATAAGCTTAACCGGTAACTCATAACTATAATCGTTCTTAACGTTATTTAGAAAAGATTCTGAAAAAGAAATAGCATAAACCCTGTCATCAAACAAAAGGTTATCTGTGTAGGATACATCCGTCAGTATTGTCATCAGATGAACATCCTGCAAAGAATATTCATTTTCGTCAACTTTTGATATATATTTATTATAAATATTGTATACCGTTGTCTTCAAACGATCTATGCTTTCAGTTATTCGTTTTAAGTCTTTGCCGCCCGTAGTAGTGTTATTATTATAAAGCTCCTTAGATATGCGATAAGCATTAATAAGAAAATAATCCTTAACTCTATAATATTCACGATATTTCAGGAGCACATTCAATACTTTATAATCAAAAGCTGTGGGCACATATTGATTGTTAGCAGCGATTACTTCTACCTGGATATTCTTTTCTTTATCAAAAACATAATTAATTTTTTTATATTTCTTTTTTTTGAAACTAAAAAAAGGTATATCCACAAAATTAGCATCTTTTTTTATATATTCGATCTTGGAAATGTCTACAGATTTTGGCTTTTCTTTCTCCGTTAGATCGTATGTAATTTCTTCTGTTTCTATTGTATTTATAAATTTATTAAATTCTTCAGACACAACAGGCTCCTTAATTAACCGGCATTATTCCTACAATATAAGATTAATAGAGAAAGGTCATATATTAAATATAAATGCATCGTATTGTAACACGTTGTATGGCTACACACTACTCCTGTTGTTCCGACAGCTCTTCTGCAGATGAATCATTTATACTTTTTCCGAGAGTAAAATAAAAAATAGCTCCCCTGCCTTCTGCTCCCTCTGCCCAAACCTCGCCTAAATGCTTCCTGATAATAGCATGCACAACAGTTAGCCCGACTCCGTAGCCTGTTTCACCGGTAGGATACCCACCAAGTTGATAAAAAGGACGGAATATCTGTTCTGCATACTTATTATCAAAACCAATACCATTGTCCCTGACATAATAGGTAGCTTTTCCATCTTTATAGATTCTACCGAATTCTATTTTATATGATTTTAGGACCGTATATTTCCAGGAATTGGATATAAGGTTTTTTAGCACTTCTGTTATAGCTTCTTTATTAATCCAGTCAACGAGATCAGGCTCGATAATAAACTCTCCCGTACGCTTCGGGTCTTTACTCTTATATTCATTTGCTATTGTTGTGAATACTCCGGACAAATCAGTTTCTTGCCTCGGATAAACATCTTTAAATACTCCCAGGAGAAATTTTATTGCACTTATCATATGTTCCATCCTTTTGGTTATATCCTGTACTCGGTCAGCATATAACCTGGCTTCCTGATCACCTTCGGACTTTTCGAGTAGTTCATTCAACATTCCAGCATACCCGCTAATGCCTCTTAGCGGGCTATAGAGATCATGCGACATACTATAAATAACAGATTCCAGCTCTTCATTAGTTGCTTGAATCTGTGCCGTACGTTCGATTGCCTTCTGTTCAAGAGTCCTGGTTAGCTCCTGTAACTTTTCTTCTGCCTTCTTACGCTCACGTACGTCAAATCCAATGCCTACCAGCCTGCCGTCCGGCAGTTGCCTATGTGCCATGCTAACGATTTTTTTTGTTCCATCTTTCGCTATCATCACAAAATCCCGAAATCCTGTTTCTGAAGAAAGAGCATACTCCTCAGCCATTTTCCGATATTCAGGATCAGGATATACGGCTTCCGGCAGATTCATATGCAGTACCTCCTCTTTCGTCCAGCCCAGAAGCTCTTCAGTATATTTGTTGATCTCAATCTGGGATATGACGGGATCAAAAATATTTATCATAACAGGAACACTATCAATTATTGTCTGTAGAAGTTCCCTCTCTCTATAGAGGGCATCTTCGACCTGCTTTAATCTTGTTAAATCAGTAAAGGTAATTATTACTCCGTCTATAGCTCCTCTCTGGTCTCTGATAGGCGCTGCACTTGAATGTATCCAGTATCTCTCATCAGTCCCGAAAACATGAACACTAGCTTCTCCTGTAACAGATTCTCCTTTGAGAGCTTTTTTAATAAACATATCATTAATAGATAGAGGATTACCCTGTGCTGTTTTTAACTCAACAATCCCTGCCATCCGTTCCTCGATTGGCAAGCTAAAAACAGCTTCATCATATCGAAGTATATTTCTGATCGCAGGATTCATTCGCTTTATTCTTCCCTCTGTATCATAGATAATCAGCCCATCTGCAATAGCTGAAAGTGCAGCGTCAAGCTCAATGGATTCCTGTTCTAACTGGCTGGCCCTTTGCTGAACCTGTGATTCCAACTCTCTGTTCAATTGAATAAGGCGGCTCTCAGAATGTTTCATTTCACTAAATGCAGCTGTCAATATTAAGCCGGCAATTGTATATATTGACAGAAATCCCTGTAATAATAGAGATTCAAGTGCGGGATCTCCACTTCCAAAAGGTCCGATTCTATTTATGGTGCCCCAGACAGACAACACAAAGTTTATTACGGAATACGTGACAACCCCTTCAATATTGAATTTAAAGGCACCCCAAAAAATAAAAAAGATCAACATATACTGAATTGGATAATAGGTGCTGTTCCATGAAAATATATTGGTAAAAACAACCAGTTCAAAAATTATTAGAGATATAACAAACAGTATGCAGTTTAATACATAAGGTATCGTAATCGTGGATTTGGAAAACCTTGCAAAGGTTAAGATAAAAGGCGCAAACAATATTGCACCGGTAAAGTCGCCAAGCCACCAACCTGCAAATGTTTTACAGAAAGCCGTTACCGGAAGGAAACCGCCTACTACGTTAGTAATAGCGCCGATGGTCGAGTTTATTAAGCAACTCAATAAGATAATTATTATAAATTTAAAAACATTTGAAATACTTCTAAATGGGAACGGCGTTTTGATAATCCTTACTATCAAATAAGCCCCCGCCGATGCCTGGATAGCTGCACCGGCACCAATAACAGCACTCGATAATAGTATTGGCGTTAAGTTGGTTATATGTAAGAGACTGTAATACAATGTAAATTCAGCAAAAAAACTGCCAAGAAATACACCTGCACATATTCCATAACCTCTCAGCAATACAGCTGCAAGTGCGATTCCTGTCGAGATCCATATTGGAGATGCAATTTCCTGCGGTTGAACTAAAAATAGCCCGACCCTTGCACCAATATAATAGAAGAGAGCTACTATTAGTGTATCAACAAAACTTAGTCTACCCATTTTAAGCTTAGCATCGTTATTTACCATGGTACGCATATTAGCAGGCGGCGGATTTCAAGCAACACAAAATATTTCCCATAATCACTTCTTTACCTAATAATTGATGCTATATAAGACATGCACGACTCTGAATCAACAGGCTCATGCATGTCTCTCATAATTTCTAATTTTAGGGGGACTTTATGAAGGGGAAATTATAAAATGGTCCGATGCGGAACTATAAATCTCTTGCAATCTCAAAAAAGTTTTTTATAAAGCGGATAACAATCAGCGTCGATGTCTTCAATGACGGTCGCAAGTTTTGCTTTTATATCGTCCATAGCTTTAAGATAGAATTGAGTTCCAAGATTACTCACAAAAAAATCGATTACCTTCTCAGCAGCTATTATACCAATTTGTTCATCATACTCTTTAGAAAAGAAACCCTGCACATCACTAATCAGTTTTCTTTTATTCTCCTCTGGTAATTTTATCTCCATTATAATTGGCCTTTCTAACCATAGTAAATCCTGATTTTAACAATATCCTGCAGGGTGCAACTATCAAACCCAGATAATTCTTTTCAAAATACTATTTTCCTGCGGTTTCAATTCCAACTAGTTCGATATCAAAAACCAACACGGAATTAGGTTCTATTTGCGGAGGTGCACCCCGGTCACCATAAGCCAGTTGTGACGGAATAGTAACTTCCCACTTGTCCCCCGGTTTCATAATTTGAAGGATTTCGGTCCAGCCAGGGATAACACCGTTTAGAGGAAAAGTAACCGGTTCGTTACGTTTGTATGAACTGTCGAATTCTTTCCCGTCAATTAATCGGCCGCTGTAATGCACTTTAACCGTGTCGGTAAGTTTAGGTGAAGCGCCTGTACCTGATTTGATAACTTTGTATTGAATGCCGCTGGAGAGTGTTTTTACACCTTCCTTGGATTTGTTTTGTTCGAGGTATTTCTGTCCGAGTTCCAGGTTTTTTTTGCCTGATTCCAGCATGTTTTTTTCCTGGGCGGCGCGTTGTTCTGTCTGGAATTCAGTCAAGATCTTAGCCATTTCCTCCTCGGTTATTTTTGTTTTGCCGGCAAAGGCATCTTGAATTCCTTTGGATATTATCTTTGGGTCCAAATCCAGTTTTTGTTTAGTAATCCCGGTACCGATACTCATTCCTATAGCGTAACTATATTTTTCCTTCGGGCTGTTTAAAGCTGCTTTTTTGTCTTTAATAGTGCAGCCGGTTGCAGTAACTAAGACTAGTGCTGCAGTAACAATCAATAATTTATTCATAGGTGTTCCTCCTTGGGTAATAAACAGATACTTTTGACAAGAAATTATTTTCTCGCGCACAATAGAATATCACAAAAGACTAATTTCTGTCACCCTTTAAACTCAAAAAAAGACACAGGATAAAGTTCTAGCCAAGTGAGGATACAATGTTTCGATGTTTCACAAGATGGGTAAACTAGTTTATAGAAAAAAGCTTACGCTAAGTATATACAACGAATAAAGCAGGAGAAAATCATGAATCATTATCCAAAAATCATCTCACTCCCACACACACCGGCACGAAATAAAATTCTCCTGACGGGCAGGCCTCCCATGCCAGAGAAATATGTAGCAATGGTTGCAGATGCTGCCCGCACTGGGTGGGGAGAAAAAGCTTATGATTATATCCAACAGTTTGAACAGGAATTTGCTCAATACGTCGGGGCAAAGCATGCGCTTGCCACATCCAGCTGCACAGGCGCTCTTCATCTTGCATTGCTGGCATTAGGCATTACTGAAGGCGATGAAGTAATTGTGCCGGAAATAACCTGGGTTGCCAGTGCGGATACTGTAAAGTATTGCGGCGCCGAACCAATTATGGCAGATATCTCAGAAGACACCTGGACAATTGATCCGGATTCTATTATTGAGAAAATAACACCGAAAACAAAGGCTATAGTCATTGTCGATAACTACGGAAATGTGTGTGATATGGCTGCCATAAGAGAAATCGCACGAAAACATAATTTATATATCCTTGAAGACGCGGCTACCGGGCTTGGTGCATCTTACAACGGTACAAAAGCAGGTATTCTCGGTGATATAGGGACATTCAGTTTCGAAGGATCAAAGATAATAACCACAGGTCAGGGAGGAATGCTGGTTACCAATAATACTTCTTTTTATGAAACAGCTAAAAAATTTGGAAATCATAATATGAATACCAATGAGCCTTATATTTTTGATGGAGTCGGCTATAAATATAAAATGCCGAACCTCGTTGCTCCTTTAGGATTGGCACAGCTTAGAGATATTGACAGCTTAGTTGCAAAAAAACGACAAATATTCGATTGGTACAATAATCAGCTCAGACATATTGAAGGAATACAACTGAATGTCGAAAAACCAGGAACCAGAAATGCTTTCTGGCTTACCTCTATAGTATTGAATAAAAATTTCGGGCTCCGCAGAGATGCGATAATTTCAGCGCTGCACTCTAAAAATATTATGATCAGACCTATGCATTACCCGATTTCCAGCATGCAAGGTTATATTCCTCAGAACAACCCTACTGCCCGGAAGGTATCTGCAAACGGCATTAATTTACCTTCAGGATTTGATATGACAGAAGATTCTGTCGGTTATGTTTGCGAAAAGTTACTCGAAGTAATACAGAGGAAATAAGAAAATGACACTCTCATTTAAACTTATTGCTACAGAAACAGAAACAGTAGGAGATAATCCCCAGTCCGTTCTTAGCTGTCAGCGTTTGTTGTCCAAATTACATAATGAAGATGATCCGTTTATCTGGCATCAAACATTTGCAAAGATTGATTCCATGCTATCAGAGAAGGATCGAGATCCGATAACTCTCGTAATTAGAGATTATCGTCACGGAGTGAGAAAACTCGCGATCAATGTACCCTCGGCTGATTTACTTCGGAAAGAACATGAAAACATTATTATTTCCTATATTGCACGCTATATAAACGACTTAATTCATACATATATTCCAACAAGTATATCTGTTGCACTCCCGGAGATATATCAAGCTCGTCTGTTGACCCGGATTAATAACAAATATAACCAGATTAATCTTATTGAAAACAAGCAAACACCAGGACATATAGTCGAATTTGTCCCATTGGAGACACTATCTCAAATTGTGCCTCAATCGCCCGCCTTTGATACCATCCATTCCTATGATCCCGGCGATGGGACCGCAATCGGGCTCGACATCGGCGGCACTAATACAAAATTAGTAGTAAAGAAAAACAATGAAATAGTTTCTTCAGAAACCATCCCAACTTTTAACGCTACTGGTGAGCCGGCGCCTCAGTTCATTGCAAGATTACTCAGAACAATAAAAAGGACCCTCGATACTGCAAAGTTTACACCGGCAGATTTGTCGGCAATTTGTATCAGTTGGTGTGGCGGCACGGACAGGAACAGAGCACTTCTGCTCAGCGGCGCTCTAAGTCACTATGAAGGAACACCAGACGAAAAGATGATCAACAATCTGGCTGCTTTAATAAAAGAACACTTCAACGTTCCGGTCGCAATCCTGGATGACACGGAAACGACAGGATTTTTTCTATCAACAAGACTAAAACCAAAGACATATTTCCACATAGAAGGCACAAGTTTAATGGGAGGATACATCGATGAAAATGGAACCCATCAGAACTACACGGCTATCGATAGCAGAATCGTAGTTGATACCTCGTCCAAGGCGCGCAATCACAGCTCAACGGGAACACCGGGCGTATATCAGCAATATTGTGCTTCAAGAGGTTTTGCCAATATACTTTTAGAAGTTCTGACTGCAAAAAATATTGATCTAAATAGTTTCGGGGAAATTACTAACAATACAGCCGGACCAATAATTCAAAAACTTTTAGACAGCAGTAATACTGATGAACGAGAAATAGCAGAAGCTGTAATTAGAATGCTAAGTGAATATACTGCTCGTTTTATAGCGTTAAGAAAAAGATCGTTCCCTTTCGAAAATGTATTCCTTGGCGGTCCGTTTGTCAGCGGGAAAATGGGTGAGCTGCGAATAAAATTTGTTCAGGAAATATTGCAGCATAGATATCAACTATCGTTAAATATAGAGGTAAACCCAGAGATTAACAACTCATATCTGACTGCGCTAAGCAGCGCCGAGTACGCAACCTGTTTACTCCAGAAACCAATCCGGGCTCAGAACGTCGTAGTTTTTTCAAGGGGAACTGCAAGCGGAGAAAAGCTTGTCGAAGATATTTTAGAAAGCAACCATAACCTTATATCTATAGCAATACCCAGGAAAGCAAAAGAATTCCAAGATTTTGTTCGTGCAAAGGGTATTCCTGTTCTTATATTTCCTGATCAGGATGATCCGTTATACACGCAGAAAGTCAATGAACTGCAAACAAAGCTTCACGAGCTAAACGCTGATGTTGGCATGATTATGCAATGGTCTCATAAAATGCCGTCAGCACTTTTCGATTCCTTCAAAAAAGGATTGGTTAATTACCATCCGAGCCCGCTGCCACAATATAGAGGGGCTAGCCCGCGTCAAGCACAGATACTCGCTGGCGAAAAGACCACTGCGCTTACCTGGCATGAAGTGAACTCTGCTTTTGATGCGGGCAATATAGTTAAACAAGTTCGGGATGTCCCAATAGATAAAAACGAAACCGCTTATCAAATGTTCCAGAGGATTTTGCCGATGGCAACTGCAGCAGCAGTATCCTATCTGGACGAAATTGGAAAAGGGACCGACCTACCAGTACCACAAATCGGCGAGCCTACTAAATTTTCCTGGCGAAAAAAGAAAAGCGAACAAGAGCCTCTCATTGATATTGGGATTAATAATCAAAAACAAATAAACTGGCGCGACCTATCAGCGGATGAGATTATTACTGGAGTTAGGGTATTTAAAAATTTTTTACCAGAAGCCTTTACAACCTATGAAGGCAAAAGAATAATGATAGAAAATGCACGAAAGCTAGATATAGAGAATAATTCTCATCATGATTCCAGCCCCGGGCAGATTATAGGAATATCTCAGCAAGGATCAGTGACAGTCAGAACAAGAGATGGTTATGTCGAATTGTATTTAAGCAATAGTCATCCTGACAATCAAATATCAGCGGATGACCTTCAGGTTGGGAAGAATTTTGAAAGTTCTTCTGCGCTACCTACGTTATCGATGAACGAGGTAAACAACTTATATGTTAAAGCAGAAAAAGTTTTTAGCGAAGGGATTAATGACGTAACAAACTTTCTGCTTAATGATTTGTTTGGACTAGACCCGGATTACCTTCGCCAGTATAAAACTTTTCAGTTAAATAACGTACCAATCAACGAAAATAATAAAAATTTCATAACCGGTCTTTTCGGCTTAGATATTAAATTGCCTTGGGGATCACCAAAAGAATTAGGCAAAGAAACTTCGGCAACATTACTAACGTATGCAGGCTGTCCGATATCGTTAACACTTAAAAATGATGATACCGGATACAATCGAGGAGTCTGGTTACATAAATTGAACAGCATACCTCTCGATAACCCTATCGTAGACTTTGTTTTAAAAAAAGCTGAAGAAATAATAAAAAAACATGATTTACGATTTATTGAAAATCCTTTTGATCAGTTAGATCCTTTGGATGACAGCATCAATAGGTTATTTGGTTTGAAAGGATTTTTTTATTCCCTAAGATTATACTCCCCCTGGCTTGATGTTTACTATCAGACATTTGCTGACCTGATGGGAAAAACTGCAGTTGGTTCTATGAAAAAAGAACAGGAATTTCTGCAAATATCCAATGTAGACATAGAGCCATTAGTTGGCGCTATTTTTGACGTAATAAGCCATGACAACAACGTGCTTGTTTTTAATGGAGAATCCGGCCTGCAAACAGTCAATGCTTCCAGGAGACAGCTGAATGTGGATACTGTATGTTTTTCAGCACTTTCCTCAGCAGTTACTAAAATGAATTGCCTGGCAAACGAATGTTCACCCGGACGTATTTATGAGCAAAAAAACCTATCCGGCTTAGGTCAGTATGAGTATATTATTTATAACGGGTTGCGGCCGATGTCTCAATCTGACTATCCTGCGGGAGTGACTGTGATCCCTGATGAAAGAACTACCGACTGGAATGGGGAAATATTGCAAAACTTGCTAAAGACTGCAAAATCACATCTGGGAAGGAATGGGAAATTACTAATTATACTGAGCAGGCAATCTGATAATTATCTGAATAAGCAAGCTATAGAAGAAAATTACCAGTGTAGGTTATTGAAGTCAAACAGTTCAGGCATAACGCTATTTGAGTTGAGTATGCAAATACCTGATACGAATGAATTTCCTTTATTACCGGCTAACCACAGTTCGGAAATAATAAAGGAATTATCCGGTGGCTCATACGCCTCAACAGTGCTGGTTGGCAGTGAAAACGGCTTAATTGTCAGAAAAACTGCTACCGGGCCAGGATATAAAAAACTCGTTGAAGAAATTAACTGGATAGGCAGTTTATCAAAGGAATCTTCCCGGTACTTTCCTCAAATATTGAAGCATGAGATTTCCCCTGAACAGGCGATGTACGAAATGCCATACTGGGGGAAGAGCATCTGCCGGCTTATCATTGATGGAGAGCTGAGTTCAGAACTAGCTGTATCCGCTATCGAACAAATAGTAAATCAAATGAATAACAGTCTATATAATAGAGTGAGTTCTAATGAGGTCGGTGATTATGTCGATCGGTTCCACGTGAATAAAGTTAGGGAAAGAATTGAGGAAACAAAAACAAAAAGCGAAAATCTAGCTCAACTTATTTCACAGCCGGCACTCTCAATTAATGGCAGGGAATATTATAACATATCGCATTATCTGGACTTAATACAGCAGAATGAACATATCAGAATGCTTTTAACTCCGCCTTGTATGGTAGATGTCCATGGCGACTTTCATTTTGATAACATTTTGCTCGATCCTTCTCGGCTACCCGATCAGTATCAGGACCTTAACTTTATGCTGATAGATCCCAGAGGCATGAAAGAGGGAAATGATTTGGCCTATGAAATGGCTAAACTATTACATAGTTCCGTAGGTCTCTATGACTACGGGCATTATTTTGATGATAATATTCAAATTAAAATAGACAGCAGCGGAAAAGTGCCTGATGTTACTTTTTATCCCTTACTGCACGATACTGTAACCAGAAAATACATAGGTATTTTCGATCAAATGCACAAATACCTGGAAAAAGATTCTCTATTCAAGGGAATAGGGGTCGGAGATTCATGGAGATGCCGGGTCTTGTTTCAGCTTGCTAACGTATATGCGTCACTCGTACCCTTCCATATTAACAAAGACATCGGAGATAAACGAGGTATATTCTATTATCTTATGGCGATCAAAGCATATGACAATGCGCTCAAAGCAGCTAACTTGCAATAATCGTATCTTTATCTTCTTGTACTGCCATGGATACTCCTTAAAACACAAGATAATTTATAAGAATGATTTAACAACAATCTAAGCCTTAGCGTTTGTTCACGCAGCCTTTTGGATATTTCGCTGACAACTTTCCCGACCTCCGAGAGTAAAGTAAAAATGTTGCACCTTATTCACTTCTATTCTGCCAAGAACATTTCCAACGTGATTGATGAGAATATACCCCTTTATTGTCAGCTGCTAAATAATTGATAAACCATGTGAGAACGACTGATTCGGTAAAATAATTATGCTGGTTAGTCGCTTTGGGTATAAGGTCTGCTTGTTTAAAAAGTTCATTTTTTAATTTGATGTTGTAAAAAAGAAGACAAAACTATATTGAAAACCATACTGAATTGAGGATATAAAATAACTAAGCGGCAATGGCTATCCTTCTGATTTGACAATATATCGGTTCTAAACTATCATACCGCCCATAAATAGCTTATCAATCAAAGGGAGGTAAAAACATGGCAAAAATACTTGAGTTAAGCGACCAAATAAGAGAATGTATCGGTATTACAAAAGATTGTGCTAACACCTGTACAGAAACACAAACATACTGCCTGCAACTTGGCGGAAACCATGCAGAGCTAAATCATATGCGAATGTTACTTGATTGTACCGAGATGTGTAATACATGCTCAGATGTCATGATGAGAGGTTCTGATTACTACCAGAGCATCTGTTATACCTGTGCAGAAATTTGTGAATGGACTGCTGCCAGTTGTGATCAGTTTGAGGATATGAAAATGGGGATGTGTGCAGACACCTGTCGGCAATGTGCTAATGTATGTCGACAGATGAGTGGCAAAATGGGAGAGCGTTCTGCAGCATAGTAGCAACAAACTTCGAGTAGCTTTAAGACGTGCTGCACAAATTTATTAGGGCTGTCATCAGCGCCCTCTATTTCCAGTCAGGTTTATCCGTTCCGAAAGGTAACACCGGCTTAGAAAGCCCTAGAAATAAGGGCTTTCTAAGTTTTAGAGGCAATTACTGCTATTAATAGTAATGATGTATTTACTCCATACAGCTGAGTTCTTGTCAGACATATATAGGACAATCTGTACTAGATACCGCAGACATCAAAGGCTTTCCCTAGCCGCATAATCATAGCCGATTCTTCTCCCGAAATTTTCCCGATCCCTAAAAAACCTCCGCTGACACGCGCTATCTTATCGCAATGACCCATGATTTGTTCTTTTAAATACTTGAGTTGGGCGTCATCAAGCTCTTTACATAATCCGTGGACATAACTTATCCAGGCGTCGATTAGCTTCTTCGGAGGTTTATGTGTTAACCATGAGTCTATCAAATCCCGGTCTATCTGATTTTTCCTAAAAATATCATTATCCGCACATTCCAACACGGATTTCTTCTCCTTCTCATCAACTACACCATCTGCCCATGCAACTGCAACCAATGGAATAATTGATACCGAAGCCATAACTTGCGGATGAATATCCAACTGCACCAACCGTTCCAATATTGCATCATCGGTAATGCCTGACACTTGGGACAACGTTTCCTTAGTCTCTTTCATTTTTTCCATGAGTTTGAGGTTTTCAATCAGTTTCTGATCCTGATCATAAAAAAACAAATCTTCCAGGTTTTTACCCTGCTTGAACAAAAAGCTATCCTGATCCATAAAAAAAACACCTCCTAATATAACATAATACTTGTTGCCTTAAGTTTACAAATTATATCACGTTTGTAAACAGATGTGCCACAATCTGCTGATCAGTCACAGGCATTGAAAATGAATTCTGTTTCGATATGAAGAGTGTGCGCTGAACCGGCTCCACCCTAAATTTCTCAATCGAGAGAAAAAATCCCTAACTTGTAAAAAGATCAAATATATTACCAAGCAATCCTGATTCTGCCTTGTATAATTCTGTATATTTGCAATTATTACAAGTTACAGCCGTGAACTTCTTATTCTGGATATCAAAAAAGCGGGACATACCGCCGGTTGTTCTGATTTCATCGGTTTCATAGCCGGTGTTGCCGCATTTAGGGCATTTGTAGTTAATATTCACATTATTCATATTTTTCAATCTCCTAATCGAGTAATAATAGTAATGATAATATTAAATCATTCCGAAAGTCTACCCCCCTCAAACTCTTAATTATTTATATATATACGAACGAAACAAGCCCCCTTAGGGAACAAGGGGCTTGTTAGGGTGGGAAAACCTAGTGATATTTTATTTCATGAGCTTTCGGAGTGCCCATGAGAGTTTGCAAATACTCTTCTTTTTCAGTATTGCTGTCAAATACATAGATGTAATCCAGATTAGCGATATTCCCAGGAATCTTCAAATCTTTGAGCTCTTCAGTGGAAGTCAGGACAATCGTTTTCAAGCCGCGTTTTTTGGTGGCATTAAAGGCGATAACGTCAGTCAGGCTGTTGAGCCCGTCAATAATGACTGCTGGATAATGTCCATGTTTTCTCGCTTGTTCACTGAGCCTGGTCAGTTCTTCTTCAATCCGGTGCTGCTCATAATCCCGGTCAAGCCATTGGTTACGATCTTCCTTGATAACAGCGATATCATCGAACATCTCTATGG
The DNA here is from genome assembly GCA_003242895.1 of Candidatus Margulisiibacteriota bacterium. Lineage (NCBI taxonomy): Bacteria > Bacillati > Candidatus Margulisiibacteriota > Candidatus Margulisiibacteriota bacterium. The sequence continues at coordinate 21,873 of QKMY01000007.1, read as the reverse complement.
TTTGTTCCAGATGGGCGCTATCGCGTAGCGCTTTGCGCTCATACACTTTGCTTTGTTCCAGTATAGTTAAAACGATCTCTTCTCGCCTTGACCGCTCCAGAGAGACAGTTTCCCGGTGAGATCCCGGAGTTTTTATATTAAAAATCGGACCATTGATCCCCTGGTTTTTATGTTTCGTTTTTTCGTAGCGGAGAATATGGTAAGCAATATACTGTGCATATTCTTCCCAGTTGAACAGGTTTTCCGGATCGAGAAATTCTTTCATAACAGTGAACTGCTCAAGGTTCTTGGTAGTGAGGTACCGGTCAAGAAGCGCATTCATACTGCTGGGCGCGACTTTGTTTAAGCGCATCGGCATAAATTTAAACTCCAGACCACCGATTTTCAAGGGTTTTTTCATTGCTTTGACAGTTGCTTCTTTGCTACCCAGGATTTTTTCCAGTTTATTGATCTTTTTATCGAGTGCTTCCTGTCGGTGTGGGTCAGAAGAAAGTGCCCGGATATCTTTCCAGATAGAAAGCTCATAAAGAAGCATACCAGTCTTGTCAATCCGGTTTAAACTGAAAATGTTGCGCAAAAAGCTGAAATCATCCCGGGTATTAGACAGATCACTGATGGTCCGGCGAAGTTTTCGTGAGAGAGCAAAATCAGAGACACCGCTCAGAGATTGGGACAGATCTTGTTTGATCGTATAGAGATAAAGCAATTTGACAGTCGCACTGCTGATGGATTGCAGTGGGGCAAATCCGCTTGCTTCAATCCCGCCGGGCGTAAAGTTGCCCCGATTCTTTTTGTCTTCGGTAAGCGATCCTATATTGACTGCGTATTGTCCTTTGGCATCCCGCCGGTCCATTTCCCGGGTCACTAAATAGCTACGGAGTGCAGAGATATTATTGAAAAACAGGTTCTCCACGTGACCAACCAACTCAACCCAGATATCGATCAACCGATCGATTTTTTTCCGTTGACCTTTATCCGGGATACTCTTGTGCAATTCGGTTTTCAGTTCGTTGATCACCTCCGGGCTGAGTGTTTCCCGGAATACAGTAGGATTCGTTACCTGATCAGGCAGCATTTCTCCTTGATTTTTATAGCTTTTTCCTTGTATACCTGCAATTTTAAGCAAGGTATTAATAAATGGCCAAACCACATAATTGCCGGTGATATGTGTAGCTATGTTCGATAATCCTATTGCTGCCAGGAAAGTAAGGTTCATCCCGGACAGGAACCATTCCGGCTTGAACATGATCGAAACCTGAACTTCGGTTTTGTTGCTGAAAGCGTTCCACAACCCTTTGAACAGCACATTGAAAAACCGATGGTTCATCGCCGGCATGATAAAGGTCTTAATAATGACTGCCTGTTCCAATGCTTGTTTCCCGACTAGCTTTTTGATATCTTGCGGAGTCTTGTCCGGCCATGCAACCTGTGCCTGACGATAAAGTTTTTCCACGAGATGTTGATGATGAAGGTTCTGGGCCTCTCCAAGAATACGTTGCAAAAAATCACCCTGGACTGTTCCATCGTTATTGAAAGCGGCAAACCGGATATTATTTTTTTCCCAGTAATCAGCGACACTCAGGATCAGGTTCCGTACCGCTTGTTCTTCGGGTCCTTTGATCAAATAGTCCTGGTTAACCTGGTCAACACTTATTTCTCCTTTTTTAGAGAACGAGAAACTGAGGATCGAGTTTTTGTATTGTTCGGATGTCCCGACGAACTCGCCTTTACCGTTAGTCAGGTAGCTTGCACCGGCCATCAGAATATGGTCGAGGCCGCCCAGTGAATTAATGTAAAGAAGAGGCACTCCGTATTGTTCGCTGACAGTTCGGATCAGATCTTCCCGGGTGTCGGTGCGAGGATTTTCCAGTGTAAAGGCCATGTTCTCTATAATCGCTGTTCCAGGACGAAGGTTGCGAAAATTTTCCGGGTTCAGTTTATGAGGAATGAGGTATCCGACCTGTTCGGGCGAGGCTGAAGTATTGATCAGAATATCGGCTGCACTATTCAGCGTTCCTTCCAGCCTTTTATCCAGAATAATTCCACCCTGAGAATCCATGAGTTTGGCTGCGACTTTTTGGTTAGACTCCTGCCACATGTCTTCACAGATATAGACCCCGATCTTTTGCCCTCTCCAGAGAAACACATGTTTACGGTTATGATCCCCGGGCGAGAAGATATGTTTTTCATAAAAATATGAACTGGGATCATCAGCTAGCCGTTGTTTGTGAACCTGCATACCCAAACTTCCATCCCCTCGGAAACAGAATGCAGCATTGAACGGTTTGTCGTTACTGGCAATGGCTACAGGGATAATGCTGGCCATTCCAAAAGCATCATAATTATTCTCAAGCCGTCTGATAATCTCAGAGCAGGGCTCAAGGTTATGTCGTTCCAGTATCTGCTGCAAAGCAAAACTGAGCCGTTCCTGTTTTAGCGGTGGTTGCTTGGTTTCATCATGCCAGGAATCGGTTGCCAGATCTCCGGCATCAATGTCGTCGAGCGCTTTTGCGAATTCACTCATGATAGCCCGAGTATTATCGATATCGTATAATTGCAGTTGCTGACTAAGCCATGCGGTTATGTCTTCTTTAAAATAGTAACGTTGTTGTTTGTTGAGATTTTGTACAACGGACATTTGTTTTGCCAGGAATTGTGAATATTCGACGGAATCGAGCACTTGATAAGAAGAGACAATCAATTCCGGGAAAATAACGAGATTGGTGTTCCGCTCACGGGCTCCGGCCAGCGCCAGGCTGAGCTTAAGCAAATTGTCTTCAAAGGCACCGGCCTTGACGTTAACGGTTATCCCTTCGGCTTTGATCTCCTTTTTCTGTTGATCGTTGAAGGCAAGATGGCTGGTATAAAGAGAAACAATCCGGTTGAGGGTTCGTCTTTTTTCTTGGTTATCATCAATATTTTTCAGCATCCGGCTAGCGCCGTTACGGATCGTGGAATCAGTGCTTTTGAGCAGGTTAGTTAGGATCGCCAACTCAACTAGTTCTTCTCCCTGTCCTTTATAGTCACGTTTTCCGAACCGAAGAAACTCAAGAAGGTCTTTGGATAAAAGGATTTCTTTAGTTTCGCTGTTAATCAGCGTGGTAATATAGGTATTGGAATTTAAGCCGGCAGTACGAAAGAGTTTAAACGAATAATCTTTCAACTCTGGTATTTGTTCGATCAGCTTCGAATAAAAAGGAGTGCTGATAACACAATGGTCTGGATACAGTTTCGGGTCGGTATACCCGTCACTGGTCCTGTTATAAGTAAGTACCTGCCCGGGAAAAACAGCCCGCAAATGCTGAGTAGAAGCAATTGTGCTGTAGCTCCTGGATATTTCACTTACACTTCGCGCTATTACTCGTTCTTCTATTCCTGCAATAAATTTATTTCTCATAATTAATCCCTTCTTTCTATCTTTTTCAGTCTGGCTGCTCTTATTTCAGTTCGTTTGTTTCGGCACCTTACCCTTTAAGAAATAGTCTATATACGGCGTGATGCCGGAGATTGATTCACTTAACTTTTTCTTCCCTTCAGTCCAGGCATTGCTTATGGTGTGTGATACACTATTCGCTGCAGGCCCAAGGGTTTGAGAAATCTCTGAGCCCACTGACCGGACATTAGTTTTCAGCGATTCAAACCAACCATTGGCCGAAGATGTCGCGGATTGCTCCGATTGCGTTGAAGGAGCTGGGGTAGCTTCCACCTGAGGGGCGATCTCAAGCGGATCAACCTGTGTAATGGCAATGGGAGGATAGACCGGCGTTGCCATGTCCGGTGTGTTCTGTGGCTTTTCTTCAGTAACAGCTTGGATATTCTCAGAAGTAACAGTCGGCTCCGGTGCTTCTGCCTTAAGAGGCGCTAATCTGCTTGGAGCATAAGCAAAGCGGTTAAAATCGATCGAGTTTTTTTTAACTGTTTCGATAAAGTCATTTATATAGCCTTTCGGAGGAATATACAGCTCTTGCCCGGCGTAGATCAGGTTAGGGTTCGGTACGTGGAAGTTCCGGTTCAGACTGAGATTATAGTAATAAATACAAAGCCAGTACTGCCCGGCATCATTTTTTCTGGCTTCAGGGTAAGTTTTCAGATAATCTTCGGCAAAGCATCGGACCGCAATTCGGCTGAAAGAATTTAAGCTCGTATTATTCACGGTCATTGTGGTAGTGGGTTGCTGATATTTTTCGGCCAATTCCTGTAAAGCCGGATGGACTCCGGGTACCGCCGTGTACGAAACTGTTCCTGCCTGTACTGAATTGATCATGGTCATTGCTGTGCTCCTTTGCTACTTTTTTTATAAAGATTGCAGCAAAAAACGAGCCAAATGATCGTAACGCTTATATCTGTAGTATTTCATTCATGCATAGCTCATTTATCCGGGATCAGGAGGACCCGAAAAGATACATTTTTGTCTAGCATTGTCATTACTCGAACAAAAATGTAACAAATCAGACACTTATTTTCATAGAGACTTGGCGTGAGGTTGATAGCGGGCAAATATAATTTAAGGCATTAGGAAAAGAATTCAGGAATCGGGACTGGAATTCGTCTCATCCCAGGCAAAAAAGTACAGACTTTCTAATAAGAATTTATGCGTTAAGGATTTAATATCCCACCATATTTTTATATCCATAAGGATCATATGTAGCTTGTGACATATCAGCAGCGGCAGCTTCAAGGCCATTCCAGTGCTGGACCGGATATATGGTTAGTTTGAGGTCAGGAATGTATATTTTTGTAAGCTTATTGCTAATTTCAATTTTTTCATAGGCAAAATCTTTGAAAGCGGTTATGATACCGTTCGTATCTGAATTAAGGAATAAGGTTCCGCCGCCTTTTCTTGAAAGCAGCATTTCTTCAAGTATCTGCAGACCTGTTTTTCCTTCTATATTTGCTCTCAAATCGCTTAAAAAATCACCATCGGATATAACAACCAGATGTACCGGTTCATTATTATAATTATCATAAGCTTCTACCAAATCTTGAAAAGGAAATTCGGTACTTCCCTGTCTTGGATTGTAGTTAAGTAAGTATTTCATTATTTCGTTACGATTATCCGACATCCCGTCCATAGCAACGTAGTTCTGTTGAGTTTCATAGTTGCAGGCTCTCACTTGTTTGCTTGAATTTAGTGCAGATTCCACAGCAATTGTTCCTGCCAGGGTAAGTGGTGATAATTTTTTATTAGGATTAGTCATCGACCCTGACGCATCGGTATAAATAAGCAAATCAGGCGGTTCAATTGTTTCTTTAGTGTCGAGACCTTCCACATACTCACGTTGGAGGGTTGTATATCCGGGAATAATAATTCCTTGCTGCAAAGATAATGGCAAGTCCAGTCGTTCGATAGGATCTTGGGAAGGGTCCCATCCGGCAACTCCTTCCATGACTTCAGCACCATGCCAGCGTGGCACAGAAGGAAATTGCACAGCATACGGGCTAGCCAGGTCCAGATAGTACATGATTGTTGCTTCTATCGTATCATCAGCCAGGTTCATACGCCGCATCAGACCTTGATATTCCGGCAATTCCCGTACTGCCCCATATCCATTCTCCCCCTCCTGTTTTCGGCTCATACCTTCAGCGGCTTTCTTCGCTGCATCTTTAGCCACTGCCCCTGCAGAGGACTTTTTGTTGCCGGAAGACATATCGCTGTCGAGAGGCGAAGGATTACTATTCTCCTGAGGATCATAATATTTATTTATTATCTCTGCGGCTTCTTTGGCTTTTATAATATAATTACGAGGTTGACTGTCACGTATTATTTTGACCAGTAAAGCGGCATCGCATTCCAGCTCCGGCGAGATATCCGTGCTTTGAGCCTTGAACAGATCTTCCGAGAAAGTGAGGACCTCTTTTTTCCCTTCAGGTAAAATAGATTGCTGCCAGAGCAGTTCGCATGTCCGCATATAAAGTTGCCAGAACGGGCTTATATTCGATTTCTCATCGGTCATTTTTTCATAGAGCAGATGCATAGGCACCCCACGTTCGCTAAACAGCCGATCGTTAATAACCAGATCTTCGTAAACATTGGCAATATAAGCAGCCTTGTCCTGATCTTCGGTCACCTTATAAACAGAGTCAACAATCAGAATCAATGTTTTTAAATCATAGGGTATCCACTTATGATGCCCGATTTCATGGCCCATAAGCATGATCATATACACCTGAAAGCCAGCTTTTTCGATCGATATTGTGCCTGAGTTGACTTGTTCTGCAATTCCACCCAGCAGATTTCTCGTAACAGTAGTTTTTTTCGGATCTCTGTTGGTATCTATTTCATTCTCAATCCATTTTTTTATTTCATTCCAGTCATCTTGCGTAAACGGGCCGAAGGCTTTCTGGAATTTTTGAACATTAATATACGTATCTTTAGTCGGTATAGAGATACCACCGATCTCGTCCTGCATTTCCGGGTATTTCTTAAGGTCTTGCTCGGTCCTCAGAACTGTTGGCTGTCTAAGGCTGACATTTCCAAGCAGCGGGCCGGTCAGCCTCCAGAGTTTATTATATTCGTCTATAGAAAGAAGATTGCGGGATTGTTCATTCTTTATTGCTATTATTTTGTTATTCATTAAGTTCAAAACCTTTCAAATAGTACAAAAATTAAGTTCTGACAACACGAAAACCAATATGGTCGATACGAAAAAATGCACCACTGGAGCAACGGTACGTGGCGCGAAACTGGTTTTCTATCTTATGGAGCCAGGAAACACCGCGTACCACACGGTCCTTACCTGTACCCAGATTTACAGGGTCTTTACTACTGGCTGTTTTCCAAAAATCTAAATTCCAGGTATCGGAACACCACTGCAGTACATTTCCCCTCATCTTTAGACCATGAATATTTGCCTTTCCTTTATCCACACTATGAGTTATGCCACCGCTATTCCGGGCACTCCAGGATTCGTCGCCTTCCTCTTGAGCTGCATACTCCCATTCTGCTTCTGTAGGCAATCTGAATAAACGGGCATTAGGATGCCATATCGTGTATTTATTATAGTCTCCCGGACTCAAATCCTTAATTTCATTTTTTATAGTGGGACTGATATCATTTGCCAGCATCGACAACTTCTGGGCATATGCATTAGCTTCAACCCAATTGACTTGCTCAACCGGATGCCTGCCGGTATCCGTTATTCCAGCAGCAATGATTTTATCATTTGTTATTGTGAAGCCAGATGGATTGATCCCCATTACCTGCTCATACATCGCTTGGGTAACACACGTCTCACTTATACTGAATGGCAACAAGCTCACTATATGCGGTGGATTCTCGCTAAACTCGGCCGAACCGAGCGGTATATTATCGCCTCCGGGAAGCCTCACATATTTCATGCCGACACTGTCAGTAGTACTGTCAATATTATTCGTTACTGCTGCCGGGCTGGTCTTTTGAACAATTTTTTCTTTTATCAGTGAAGCTGTTGTTGTCTCTTCTGGTGTGATAGGCATTAGTCCCTTGCCGTCCAGCACCTGCCCATATATTTCATAGAACAAAAGCTTCATAGCCAGTAGTTCTTCCAGCCCTTCCGAGCCTTCCAGGTGGCCTTTTGCAAAATCTTCCATCGATTTATAAATTACTGCCAGCTTCTCGCCCGATCCAGGAAGTTCCTCTACTGCATCCTTCAGGTCCCAGTAGTTATCGTATCCTGAGGCCTGTTCATACTGTGCATCAGTAAAATATTCCGGCACGCTCTTCAGATCGCTTACTGTTTCCTGTTTGTTCGGGAACCTTGTATCATATTTTTCCATAGCCTGTTGCCACAAATACCGGCTTCGCTCCCAGGCATCATATTTATATATCAAATCAATCTTTTCAAAATGCGGCGATGGTGTAAACCGGTGCAAAGATGCCGGAATGATCACCGCAGCTATATCTTCGGTATCGCACTGCTCCTTACCCCTGAACCACGCCAGTGCTTTTGCATAATGCAGCACTGAACGCAGGAATCGGTCACTCACTGTTCCTTCGATCAAAGCACTCAATGTTGTTTTGGGGTCATCATGCCCCTTGCTGTTAAATACCGAGGAACTTTTTACTCCTGAGCCCGACAAGTTAGCCTTGTACCCGTGTTCCGGTTTAGATGCAGCATTCTCCGCAGCATTGAGCAGCGATAAGAAATAGTTCAGCCTGCGCTGTGCATCTTGCGATACCCCCAGCCCATCAATCTGTTTTCTTACAACACTGAGTTCATCAGCCTTGAAAATAGACTCTTCGGGAAACTGGGCGGTATTGTCAGGTGTGGTTATTCCTGTATATATATAATTGCGCGGATAGGCCATTACGGATATTTCAAATCTATCAAGCAGTGCATGTATCAATTCATAGGTCCCGCCACCGTTCTTATCATTCATCGTGGCAAATACTGCCCTGTCCTTAACATCCATGACCTCCCCAAACAACTCCACATATTTTTCTGCCAGCAAGCTCAAGATTGCTGACTGGGTCTTAGTTGGGATACGGTTAATTTCATCAATTATCAGGTCAGCTTGTTGATTGGTTATACGTTCGTGGAATATGGCCTTAACAATGCCTTTCTGGTACTCTGCCAGGTCCAGATTCCCGAACAGGTCACTTATTGTTAATTGCGGCTGTCCATGGACAACTTCTTTCTTGAGCTGGTCATATTCTCTGCCGGCTGCCAGCCCCATCATCATAGCCATACTGGTCTTACCTGTCCCCGGGTCCCCAAGTATCATTACCGATCCGTTAATCAGCTTGGTAAGGATATTGTAGAGAATAAACGCACTATAGCTTTCAGGATACAACATTATATTTTTTTCGGAATTTAAACTTATTTGTTTTGTCTCCTGGCCCTCTCGTGCGAATCCCATATCCGGCACCAGTCCGATTATCCGGTTCCGGGATATATAGCCATAGAGGCTTCTCGCCTTCACTGATAGCTGAATTGCAGAAAGTGCATTCGCATGAACACCTTCGTTCACTCCGAAGGCGCTCTCAGCGGGTGTCTTAATTGAAATTTCTTCCTGCATACTGATCAATTTAGTTGTGAAAATATTCATATTTTTTCCTTTTAAATAGATACCTATTAATATATCGCAGTTACTATCAATTATTTCTCTCAATTCTTATTTTGCCCCTGTGAATAAGTTGTTAAACATATCTACCCTTCTTGAACTTCGCGTTTTTGCGCTAACCGCGGTACTATCCCTAAATACCGACATCAGTTAAAACCTGAAAAACTGAGAAAATTAATAGACTTAGCATCACAAAGCATTCCTTTAGAAATTATTTCCTGCTTACAGCAAAAAATTATTTCAAAAGGAACTCTCAGGTTAATCGTTAGTTTGATAAACTATAAAGGTAAGGATACAATATTCAAAAAAAATAAAATGAAGGATTAAACATGGATCTTACACTTTCTACACCTGGACTTCTCTTCGCCTCAATTTCATTGCTACTTCTGGCGTACACTAACCGGTTCCTCGCGCTCGCAAGCCTTATTCGAAATCTCATTGCCAGCTACGAGACACATCCCAGAGATAGTATCCCGCCCCAGATCAGTAATCTTCGTATCAGGATCGTTATCATTCAGTATATGCAGGCACTTGGAATATTAAGCTTTTTTTTCTGTGTATTAAGCATGGCATTCCTGTTTTTTAACAATAACCTTTTCGGGCAAATGTCTTTTGGGATTTCACTCATCCTGCTGATGGCATCTTTGCTTCTCTCGTTCATAGAAATATCTCTTTCAGTCAGAGCATTGATTATCCAGATGGATGATATAACCTATCACATTCATTCAGGGAAATAGATATATGATTTCGGCGGAAAGAGGCGCGCTTTTCAAATTACTTAACCGGACGGCAGTGAACATTATTTATAGATATTTATGGATAAATAACGTTTGCAGTACCGCTCGAAATCTCAAAAGTGCTACGATTATCTTTATTTCCAAGCGCATCAATATATTCAAAGGGAGAATTCCCTCCCAGGGATTTAAGTATATTATTAAACTTTTCACCACCTTCATATTTGCCGACCAGTGTGAGCCCAAGAGATTGTGCCCTGCGCTTTGCCATCTCTAGAATAGCCGTCTCTGCTTCTGTCTGTCCTATTTCTCCGCTGACATAAGTGCGCTCTAAGAATAGAACAGGTTTTTCGGCTATTGTGTCAGAGAGAATACGAAAAATGGCGCGACCCTTTATTCTGCCATCATCCCCGCGAATAATAAGCGCACGGTTTTTGCCATCAGTTAAATAGGCAAGCAGACATTTACTAAGGTCAATATTCTTATATATGCTTTGGCAACTCCCATCCACCTCTACTCCGAGGAGCAACATATCTCCGTAGCTATCTGTATCTTCAACTGACCATTTTTGTCGGTCAGATTTGAAATCGCCAATGAGTTGCTTTGACAATCCTTGCAGATCAGCAAGAAATACTTCAGGTAATACCTGTTTTTTCTCAACTAACTGATTAATCTCGTTAATTATATTCCTCTTACTTTTTATATCTTCAGCTTTAAGTAGGGTTATCATCATTTCCTGTATTCTTAATCGCAATAATTGATTGCTGAGCACCGGCAATTCTTCCCTGGCTGCCGGCAACCTGGATTTCTGCTTTAATTCGGTCTGCTTATCTTCTATAGCTGTCTTGATATTTGATGATGTAGATTTATTACCAGATAAAAAGTCGTGAATATATGAATAATCTTTAGCTTCGAGATGCTTATCGGCAAGAATCTTCTGCCTTAAATATGAAGTAACATCCATGTCGTGAGATTCTTCGCTTTTCTCATTAGTTGCAACTTCTTCATAAGTAAGAGATGTACCTTTTTGCCAGTTGGCCTCTAACTCCTGATTGTTACCAAATACCTTATCCAGATGAATTCGCACAGTATTATATCTGAACTCAGAATAAGTTCCTTCCAGCACCGCAGTTAGAAATTTAGAGAATAAATTTTTTGCCTGATAGCTAACCGTGCAGACTTTTGCTCCAAAATGGAAAATGCCATCACGATCACGGAGTGAGAAAACGTTTTTCAGAAGTTTATTCCAGAGATTAGCTACCTGAGCAACTCCAAAATCATTTTCAACTAGCTGCTTTAGTTGCTTTTCAAAATCCGTTGAAGCTTGTTTTTTTAATAAGTCATCTGTTTTTCCCAAATTGATGAACATTGACACAATAGATAATTGTTTGATCAGTATTTCAACAACTTTTTTTATCGTAGGTTCATCGGTATTATCGGGATCCTCTATGTATTTACACCTTGAGCAAGCCAGGGAGATAAGTCGTTGTTTGTCGGAATCGGATAAAGAGGATTCCTTCAAGGTCATTAAGGAATTATATAAGCGCATCCGATCATTCTGGCTGATATTCTTTCTAGTTGTTGTAATGACTTTATCCATAATAAATATACTGTTATTATCGAATGAATTACCATTCAAACTCTCACATAGCAATTTCCCGATAATAATGTTGCCTGACTGAGTAAATTTCAACTTGGAGGTATCAATATTCTCGTTCAGCCATTCACTGATTTTTTGGTTGGAATTATGTTTAAAAAAGAAATCGAGAAATATATCTGCTATCTTTACTTTTAGGACAGGGTCCCGCAAATCAAATATTGCCTTAATAATAGGTATAGATGCGTTGATTTCCTCTATAGGTAATTTTGCCAGTTTACTACTAATTGAGATTTTAGCAAGTAATGTAAGCATTTGAATTTGCAATTCCGGATTCCGTAATTTTTGAATAAAGGATTTTAGTTCATTATATTCTTCAGGAATTAGTTTCAAATCATTTTCGAGAGTTTCATTTTTCATTATAATTTGAAGTTCAGGATAAGCTTTTATTGACCGTCCATATAAATCATTTTCATTATTATCTTCATTATTTTTTTTAAAATTCATGTCATTAATAATATCATTAATGTATAAATGAATTAGCTCACTAAAATTATAATTTTCTCTATATTTTATGGAATCAATATTCTGGTTAATAGAAGTCAGGAAAATGTTAAGTAATGGTTCCTGGTCAGTTAGCCGATAATCTTTAATATATTTGGATGTCAATTCTCCATTCTGAGTTGCTGCGATCTTAGCAATTTCAGCAAATTCAACCGGATTATGCTCTAACGATTCATTATAATAGCCAGAGTGATATTGTGATTCACGTCTGATACTACAATAGTTTTGTATATATTTTGATAGACATTCCCCATCCTTTGCAGCTTCAATTTTTGCAATTTCAATTAGAGAATCTGCATCCTCAATCCCATATTCCTGAATACGTTCCGATATTCTATCATCGGATTTTGCAGCAATTTTTGCAATTTCAACCAAAGCCTTTTGATCTGTTATTTTATAATTTTTAATATGCACTGTTGTGTACCAGCCACTATGAGCAGCAGCAATCTTGGCAATGGCAATTCGGTCCTTCTCCTCAACTATTCCAAAATTCCCAATTCTATCTGAAAACTGTGAATCGTTAGCTACAGCAATTTTTGCAATTTCAACAAGAATCTTTTGATCCTCTATTCCATAGTTTTTTATATATTCCGATACTGCCCAGCCGTTCTTCGTAACGGCTATCATTGCAATTTCAGCAAGAGCCTTTTGATCTGTAATTCCATATTTTTTAATATCTAATGATATTCGCCAGGAATCTTTGGCAGCAAGGATTTTAGCTTCAGATATTTTATCCTGAATGAGCTTTTCTGGATTTATCGCTATGATTTTGTTATTTAACATTCTGATTCCTCCGAATCTCACTGATCTATTTAAAATTTTACCCAGGTATTTTTAATTACAAACATAATCTATGTGCATAACTGCAATAATCTTTGAAGGAATATTCAGAGATATATCGATTTTTGAAATCAAATATATTCCTGGAGAAAGGCACCGGCAGGGCACAAGAGTATTCAGGCTAACACCTTGTTATTTACCATTTATTGATATCGTCTTGAAGTCGACACTTTTAGTGTGTTTTGTCGGGTTCCAGGTTTTGTTCGTGAAGGTTAAAAGCGCCCAGAAAAACAAAGGAATATACGATAAGTTAAAAACAACCATACTCATATAACTTTTTATAATATTTATTTTTTTTTCTGAATCTGTGGAAATAGCAAAACCAATATAAGCAAACTGAAATAACAGAATAAACAGCCATACATGCCAATGAAAAACAAGTCCAAACCAATGTGATTTAAAGAAAAATGATGCCAACAATAGCGCCGAAGTTACAGTATTGAGTATAATTTTACCGGGATTAACCAGGTAGACCGCGCCGTCAAAAGACAGGAAGTCCAACTTACTTATGGCCCTCCATAGTAGTTTATGTGTATACCGGAAATTAACATCCCAGTGACCTCGCACCCATCGAAGGCGTTGGGAAACCGATGCCCGGAAACTTTCCGGCTTTTCGTCAAAAACCCTGGCAGTATGGCACCATTTTGCCGGGACCCCTTCCAATAAGCATTGCATGGTAAATTCAAGGTCTTCAGTCAGAGAACGTACCGTCCATCCTATTTTGACAAGCAGTTTTGTCTCTACACAGAAACCGGTTCCGCCAATGGCGTTACCCAGCCCTAGTTTGGATTTGGCCAATTGCCAGGAACGGTTCATATAATAATAGCTCGTCGCATAAGACAATGTAATCCAGTTGTCATCGGGGTTCTTAGTATCAAGATAACACTGTATCAATCTGTCGCCGTTTAAGAGGTGATTATTCATTTCCCGTAAATAATTAAGAGTAACGAGATTATCCGCGTCAAAGAATGCTACAGCATCGAATTGGGCCAAGCTCTCGCCGTAGTGGGTTACGGCATATTTGATAGCATGAGGTTTTCCTTTTGGTTCTCCCGGGATATAGGTGTGTTCAATGACAGTAGCTCCTGACTTTCTTGCTATATCAGCGGTGGTGTCATTGCAATTATCAGCGATAACGCATATTTGATAGAGCGTTTTGGGATAGTCCAGGTTATTGAGGTTTTCCAGCAATTGTGCGATAACTCGCTCCTCATTGTGAGCGGGCACAAGAAGTAGAAACCTATTGTAAGGTTCATATGTTTTTTGTTTAAGCGGTTTGCCAAAACCAAAAAGACTGATAAACAGCCAGTATATCCAAAAGAAAAAAAGCAGGTATTGCAGACTTATTAAAAAAACTGAAACAACATATTTGAGCTCCATAGCTTTTCTACCTTTTTTTGTTCCTGCCTGGTTCGAGGTATATTACTTTCTTAAGGAAAAGTAAACTCCGATTAACTATCATTACCCAGTGAGTCCCCGGAATAATCTTCATTTCCGGCAGCAAATATTATCCCGATAAGCATCCAGAACATAAATATTATCCGGGCATCATAAAGCACATGGTCAACCAGCCCGTGGAATAACAGTCCTGACAATGCAGCTGTTGAGGTATACGAGAGCCTTCTATAATATTGATCAATCGCATTGCGTGCTGTTACAAGCCCGGCTTTACATGTTACCGCTACATTGAACAGAAACATGAGTAAACCCCAGATACCTGTTTCCACGGCAATGTTAAGGAACACATTATGAGCATGGACAAAGTTAACAGTTGTTGCTGAATAACCTGGATAAATCTGATTAAACGTGCCATATCCGGTACCGATAAGCCAACTATCCTTGAACATCCTCAGGGATGCAGACCAGATAATGAACCTGTAAGCGTTAGCAGTATCGCTTATATTTGCTATGCTTTTGATCCTTTCCATTACCTCAACCGGCAAAAAAACCAGGAGCATTGCCCCTAACGTCAATATGACAGGAATCAACTTCCTTTCTTCATAATAAAGTATGATGAAACAAGCCAGGGCTAAACCAAGCCAGCCTCCTCTGGAAAAAGTTGCGAGAAGGCACATGACATTTATCAAGGTGGCTACGGCAACAATGCGTTTTTTCCACGCAGTACCGCACTGCAAAAATAGTCCGGTACCGATACTGCAGGCGATAACCAGATATTCAGCCAGAATATTTGGGTTATCAAGAGTTGAATATACTCTGACTCTCAGGTGCGCGTTGGTACTGCGATCTGCCCATAACCATAATTGCGGTGACATCTCAAGTGTAAAGTATTGATATATACCTATAAGCGATACTACTGTAGCAGACAACAGAAAGCAGAGTAATAATATGTTCAGCTTTGTTTTATCAAAGCTTTTAGCGATAATGAACATAATCATCACTGCGCTGACATAATAATAGAAACTTTTAAAGCTGGAAATCAACGGAAACGCAATTATCGAAGCTATCAAAACAATAAAAAGAAATAAGAGCACACCATAATCTATTCCGGATATTTTTAGACGCTTTTCTTTGAGAAGGAATGCCGCAAAAGTAAAAAGGGTCAGCACATAGACATTTCGAAAGTTAGCAAAGGGCAAAGCGATCATAGAACAATATATTCCCAGTTCCGGCTTGCGGAGTTGAATTACTGCTACAGCCAGAATTAGAAAAACTACATTACAATCCCTGACTGGCAATATATCCGTATGATAAAGCGCTCCAAATAACAGGCTTAGGACCAGCAAAGCGGTTATAGTTATTTTCTTTTTCAAAATAGCTCCTTTTAGGAAACAAAGACGATACTTTTAAAATAAAATCGATAGTGCTATAGTGCCCCACAAATATATAGCAAAATATTTTAGGAGCAATGGCTATTTTCCCAAAAATCACAACTATCATCGCAACCTGCAATAGGCCTGCCTTCATTAAACTGGCAGTAGACAGTATTATTGATCAGAACTATTACAATACGGAGATAATCGTGGTTGATGACGGGTCTAGCCCACCGGCGAGCCAAGTCCTCAGTGATTATATTGATAAAGGTATTATTCACTATATATTTCAGGATAATAAAGGACGCTCCGCGGCACGTAATGCCGGCTTGAATAGAACAACCGGGGATTATGTAACTTTTCTTGATGATGATGATGAATTATTAAATAATTATTATCAGGAGCTAGTCACCGTTATGGAAAGCAATAAGGCCTTAAAATTAGCCTTTTGTAACTGTTATAAGGAAAAAACCGGTTCTTTTCAACAATACATAAATGATGAATTTAAAGATGATAATATTTTTGTCAGACAGATCTACAGTCATATGATTCCAATAATGTGCATAATGTTCAGGAAGGAAGCCGTCATAAATTGTTATTTTAATGAGGAGCTGGATTTTTGTGAAGATTATGATTTTATCATGAAAATTATGCGCAAAGATAATGTATCCTTTATCAATCAGCCTTTAGCCGTTTATCATTTGCATGCGGATAACTCCGTTAATAACGGGTCTTTTGAGATCAATCTGGCCAACTTGCAAGTTATGACAGAGCTCTTCAAAAGACACCAGAATGACAGGTATCTTCGCAACCATATTCTAACGGCTTACCGCAGATATTTTAAAAAAGCATTGCAACATTACATCAAAAAGCGTAATAGACAATATTTAATAAAATTATTCCGGTTTGATACTGTTCAGGGACTGACAGCCACTCCATTATATTGGGTGCTTCACCAGCTCAGGCTCATTATCCTTCGTACTCACGTGTACCGTTTGAGCTTATCGCAAGCTGCCAGCGAACTTATAACTCAAAAAAAACATGAAAATTTATCTCTATGGGGTATACTGGTATAACCATTTTGAAATAGGAGTGGCCAAAGCCTTAAAAAAAGCCGGTTGCACAGTTAAATTCGTTTGCAAATCAGAGCTAAAGCACCGGTTTGGTTATTACTATTACGCAATGTTTAATAAAAGGTTTAAAAAGAGGCAGGATGTTTTCCTGGCATCACTGGAAGAATTTATATTACAAGATATCACAAGTTTCCAACCGGACTTTTTACTGGTTTTTGGCGGGCAAAACCTGAGAAGGTCATGTTTTCAGTCCGTCAAAGAAAAACTTCGAATCCCTATCATCGCCTGGTATGTTGATAACCCCTTTCATTTTCCCGAAGTTAAAGATAGCCTGGACCTGCCAGATCAGATCATCACACATGACAGAGCAATTAGGGATGACATCCTCAAGTACAACAATAATGTGACCTATTTGCCCAACTGCACAGATCCTGAGCTGTTTATACAGACAAAGAATTCCAGGCTCAGATTTGGCAATATCTCGTTTATCGGACATTCCTATGGCGGTCATTCGAAAACCGGGCTCAAAAGAGCGAGCGCAATAAACACGGTCGCAGATCATGGCGTAGTAGTCTACGGGGACAGAAACTGGAAAAACACATATACATATTTTACTGGACTACGAGGTAGATGTATTGATAGAATACTCACCCCGCAAGAGTGTGCTTACATTTATTATAATTCCAAAATAAATCTTAATATCAACCATATCCAGAATATAGATTCTGTTACTCAGCGAACTTTTGATATCCCTGTTGCCGGGGGGTTTCAGATTGTGGAATACGCTCCATGCATTGAAGAGCTCTTCCACAAACAGGACATAGTGTCTTTCAAAACATTAGATGATTTATGGCATAAAACCTTATTCTACCTGAAACATGAAACACTCCGAAGCGATATCGTTCAAAGGAGCGCCGCACATATTCTTCAGCATCATACTTTTGATAATCGTGTCCAAAAGCTTCTAAGAATCATCTAAAGCAGCACTTATACATCAGTTGATTCCATCTATGATTAATTTCTCCAGAAGTCTGCCTAAACATCCCGGCAAAGCATCTATATTGCGTTCCTGAACATAGTGTTTGTAATGTTTTTCTACTGACTGTATTCCTTCTCCTATGCCTATACCTATAACCGTTATGCCTTCTTTGGCTGCTTCTTTCTGCAATTGTTCCAAAGATTTGCCGCCTGAAATATTTCCCTCGCCATCTGTCAGCACTATAACGATGTTTTCATCAGCTGTCCCTACTGTCCTTATTGTCTCTATTCCAGTAGCAAGCCCTTCACTATCATTACTGCCACCCCCATTGTAATAATAGGATTCCACATCACTTATAAACCGGTTCTTCGCCTTTAGATCTTCATGCTCTTCATCAAATTCTTTATGTACAACTGCTCTATCAGAAAATCCAACCACGGAATACTTTATTCCCAGCTCTCCCAGAACATGCATAAATATTGCCATCATCTCCATTACGCTTTCCTTATGTCCATCCATACTTCCCGACTCATCCAATACAAATGCGAACCTGTAATCCCTCTTCTCCGGCATTGTTTTCTTTTTAAATATCTTTAAAAATGTTCCCTGCGAAGTGTAATATCTCAACAAATGCTTTGACGATATCTTACTCCCGCTCATATGAGGAAACGTATAACTGGGGCTATCATTCATTACAAAAACTGATTCCAGTCTGCCCAGAATATCATTTGCCAGTGAAGACACTCTGCGAAAATATTTCGTGAATGGGTTATTTATATCATTTATTTCAGTAATCTTTCTTCGGTTCCGGGCACTTTTGAGCATATCTTCAACTGTCATTTTTTTGTCTGCGCTGCTAACCGGTTCACTATCCTGACTTAGCTTATCAAGGTCAGCCATCTTCTTATCCATATAGCTCTTATCAGGCCTGTCAAACATACCCTCTAATTTACCAGACTCGCTTTTTGCAATTTTTTCTATCTTGTTGTCTACAATTCTTTTTAGAATATCCCGAGCTTCTTTGCCCAGGTCCTGTCCTTGCCCGGATGCCATATCATTTAATTCTTTCTTAACATCATCAGGCAACTTGTCATATTCCTCCGGGGTTATACTCAGTGGATTTCCAGATGACGGTTGTCCCTTACCGTATTTGCCGTCAAGGTTGTCTTTCTTAAACTGCTCGATTGCATCTTCGTTATCCTGCTTTACCAGGTTCAGATATTCTTCAAGGATTTTCTCTTTAATAATTTGCAGCTCTTTTGCACCATACTGCCTCTTTACCTTTTCAGAAGGCTCAAATTCGGTTGGGCGGGCTTCCCACGCTTCTTTTATTGCAGGTAATACTTTAGAAATACAATCAGAAACACGTTTATCGACATAATCCGGCGCATCATACATAGCACTGCAATTTTCCTTGGATACCAGCCAACAATTCAATACTTCACTATTAAACTGCTGAAATAAAGGCATGAACTTCGCTGCTTCAACTTCTCCTGGGGTCTGCGGTCCTGCATATATCCTTGCGTGCCTTTTCGACAGATAATCCTTTGCTCCTGCGAACCTGTCTATCTGCCTGAGATTAACCCTGCCATCTTCTATGACATTAAAGAGTAAGTGTTTAATTTTATCCTCATAAAACTCCATATCAAAACATCTCGTAAGCTCTGAATGTCCGCCCTCGTGAAAAATAATTCCCAGTAATTCGTCATCAGAATGTTTAATAAAGTCGTCTTTATTAAGTTCTATTACATTTCGCTCAGGATAATGACAATTCTGTTCACCTATCTCTAATTGAACGGTATTATGACCAGATAGTTTAGCCAGATATACAAGTTTTGAATTTAGCTGCTTTAGCCTTTCCACCTCTGCTTCCGCCTGCGCCTTATCCATCTGGGTATCTGATAGGAACATGCTTATCTTCCCATAATCGACCTCTGACATTTTTATTGTATTTTCCGGCTGAACCATATTTGTTCTTCGAATACTTTTTGGTAACGGAACATTTCCCGGAGAAACTACCTCATTCATCTCACCTTGCACAGACTCTGTTGCCGTAATATTTAGTGGAATAATATCTATCTTATGTCCGGCAGAATTAACAACTCCCAACTCTTTTCTTATAATAGTCCTGACTTCTTCATCCGGCATATCATCCTCTACCCAGATACGGCGGTACCGGTTGATAAATGCCGGTGAGAGCTTCTTGCGTCCTGCATAACTCGCAGGGTTCATCGCTACTATCAACCGGAACTTATCATGCGGTACCAACACTCTGCGCTGCCCATTCTCCGTGACCACAATATTCCGGTCATCATCCAGCAGCGAAAATATCCGGTCCAGTATCTCAGGTTTGCCCAGATTTACTTCATCCAGAAATAACCATTCGCCTTTTAGCATAGCCTGTAGCAATATCCCCTCGACAAACCTCACACTCCCATCTTCCATATGCCGGTATGTACCTATCAGATCATCCACATCCAAATTCTCATTTATCGTAAACCTATCCAGTTTATTTCCGCTCAGCCTTGCCAGATACCCTACAATACTGCTCTTAGCTGCCGCGGTCAGTCCTTCCAGCATCACTGCCTCGCTTCTTATCAGCGAATCAAGTATCTTCTTCCCGTATTTACACGTTGTCGGCACGCCCTCCAGCGCTGCCCACTCGCCTGGGATGTTCCTGCCATCTCCCTGTATCCCGGGATGCCCGGCTATCAGTTCTCTTAGCCCGGCTTCGGTCACTATACCTTCTTCCGGTTTCTCGATTCCCTTCCCGAACTGCGCTCTCACCTGTTCCCAGAACTGCTTCCGGTCGGTTTCGCTCTTTAACCCATCAGCGTACGCTTCCTGCAAGGCAAGTCCCATCGAGTCATTCTCACTAGCTCCGCTACTCACATATTCCTCATACCTTCCGGCACATCTCAGTGCATCCCGGATTGTAAACGCATACGCTTCCCGGTTGTCCTGACCCAACTCCCGGGCACGTGCCAGCTCTCCCAGCTTGTACTGGAACTTACCCAGATTGATTGCCATATCACCAGGCAGCTCATATCTGCCCTGTACTACCGCCGAGATATCTTCTGCGCTCATATCAGGGACATTTATCGTTACAAACCGGTTCATTATCGCATCATCCAGTTTGTTCCTCCCGGCATCGCTGTGATAGTTCATCGTCCCAAACATTCGGAACCCTGCCCCGATCGCTATCTCACTATCTCCGGCTCTCTCGTACACGTTCAGCCGGCCTTCATCATCCGTCAACTGGTTGAGTCTGCCAAGCACCGCTGCCGGTGCCAGATTAAGTTCATCCAGCACCAGGATATGGCCTTTCTTCGCTGCGTCTACCAGTATCCCGTCTATCCACTCAAAATACATTTTTACCGAAGGCTCGTCTCCCTCAGCTACTTTATCCATATCTACTCTCGGTACCGGTTTGACCCCTCCGATCAGGTCCATACTATCTGTCTGCCGGGACAGGTTTATTCTCCGGTACTGCTCTTCCCTGCCGGTGAGTTCACAATACCATTTAATGGCTGCGGTCTTACCTTCACCGCTATTACCCACGAACAGTCCGGGTTTCCCAAGTTGGTCCAGGTCCGATATGGCTTTGAGCCGTTCAAGTGACTGGTCTGTCACCACAAACGGCAGAGCCTTAACCGGGTCAGAGGACTCTGCCAGTTTATGCGCCATCTCTGTTCCCAGTAATATTTCATGATAATCATCGATTATGAGCTTGTTGCCGGATATTTTTATCCGGGCATGCAGCTGTTTCGCTGCTGATTCCAGCACCTCAGCCGCTGACGTTTCATACAGCTTATCTGCTGCTTCGAATGATACCTTATCCAGAACTCCCTCAAATCCCAATTTCTCAACCAATTGAGTGTATTCTTCCATCGTACTGGCTCTATTCAGTAAACTGGTAGCCATACCCGCATCAGTTATTGTGAGCTTATCATCTAACACCAAGTTTTTTCCCACCTGTATTGAATGCCAATCGCCTGCTCGTATTTGCGCTTTCAACTCCTCCTCTATATTCTTGACATCTAACCTGCCATCTAACACTAACTTAACTCCCGCATTTATTGCCTCCCACTTCCCTGCTGCTATTTTAGCTTTTAGCTTTTCCAACAGCTCTGGAACATCTAATTTACCACCTAACAACATAAATCCCTCAGTTATAGCGTCAGCACATCCTGCTGATATTTTAATTTTTAGCTCGCCAAATATTTCTCCTCGAGTGTCCTTCCCAGCTAACACCAACTTAACTCCCGCATTT
>QKMY01000006.1 GCA_003242895.1 Candidatus Margulisiibacteriota bacterium | reverse complement strand
GATCCTTGGCGGAGCCGGAGCTGACCAGCTATATGGCGGAAACAGCAGTGCCAGCGCAGCAGTAATTGGTACTGACAAAGACATTATCCTTGGAGATAACGGCAAGGTGACGGATATAACAAGTCTAGATCCGGTAAGGATACGCAGGATCGAGACAAGCGATACGCTAGCCACAACCGGTGGAGCAGATACCATCGAAGGAAATGAAGATAAGGATCTGATTTACGGCGGAGTTGGAGCTGACCAGATTAAAGGTAATGACGGTAACGATGTTATTTTTGGCGATTGCGGAGTAGCGAATTATAACCAGGGCGACAATGACCTGAGTACGTTAGATGTAATTTCCAGTAGCGAGCATGCTTTAGGCGGAATAGACAATATCGAAGGTAATGCCGGAGACGACATCATCCTTGGAGGCACAGCCGGAGATATGCTTAATGGTAATACCGGAACCGATATCCTGCTTGGCGACAATGGCGAAGTAGATTATATCGGTGGACTAATCTCGTTAATTAAGACAACTGATATCCTGGAAGTAACCGGCGGAGTCGATACGATCGAAGGCAACGAAGGGGATGACATAATCCTGGGAGGCATAGCCGGAGACACGATCTATGGTAACACTGGCAGCGATATCATCCTGGGGGATAACGGACTAATCGATTATAATGTGGATAACGATTTGAAATCGATTGATCTTATCGAGACTGAGATTGTGATTGCGGGTCTGGAAAAATATGCCCTTGGTGGAAATGATATCCTTAACGGTAATGAAGGGCATGATATATTACTCGGTGGCGCAGGGTCTGACAGGATTTATGGAGGCAATGGTTTTAAAGACCAGCGTTTGGTAGGTAACGACAGCGATTTTATAGCCGGTGATAATGGTCGTATTTCTAATGTTTACAGTTTGACTCCATTACGCCTTAAAAAGATAGAGACAACAGATACGGTTGAGGCTACTGGTGGAGATGACACAATTGAAGGTAATGAAGATGATGACGTAATTTTGGGTGGAGTTGGTAATGATACTATTTTGGGTAATGACGGAAATGATTATATACTGGGTGATTGCGGGATAGCAGATTTTTATCAATATGATTATGACTTGAAGACTATTGATATATTCTTTAGTAAAGAGTTGGCTTTAGGTGGGTCAGATACAATTGATGGTAATTACGGCAATGACAAGATTATCGGTGGAGCCGGAAGAGATAGGCTTAGAGGTAGCGAAGGGGATGACTTGGTAACAGGTGATAACGGCGAAGTTTATTTTATTGATGGGGTAGCGGTACAGCTCAGGACTACTGATGTTGTTGAAACAACCGGGAACACTGATAATATCGAAGGAAATGAAGGTAGCGATATTCTTCTCGGTGGAATCGAAGCTGACGAAATCAGGGGTGGCGCAGGCGATGACATAATCCTTGGGGATAATGGATTAATTTCTTATATGATGGACGGAAATATATTCACTTTGGACTTTATCCAAACAGAGATACTTAATGAAGGAACATCACCTTCCGCATTGGGTGGAGCAGATATTATATTCGGTAACGAAGGCAATGATATTCTAATCGGTGGAGTAGCGGGGGATAGATTGTATAGTGGTAACGGACCTTATGTCATATTGGATCCAGGCCAACAGCGAGAAATACTAATTGGCGACAATGCTCGATTATACGAGATATCTAGGCAGATTTCATTTATTATGAAAAAAATAGAAATAATAGACACAGTATTAATAACAGCAGGTGATGATGAAATATATGGAAATGAACTAATTGATCTGATCCAGGGTGGTCTAGGTAAGGATCTTTTTTATGGTAGCAGCGGTAATGGCGGGGTCATTTTGACCAACTATACTAAAGTTATTAATTTCCTGGAGAATGGAAAGATAATAGAGACAGTTAAGCCTGGTGTTCTAATAGCTAAAATAGATAATAACACTGTTGTTATTTCGATTAATACTAAGAATGCGGACGAAACAAAATCTAATGCTCCAGTTGTTATTATGATGGTTAATACTAGTAATCCAACTGTTACTACTATTGTTTTAGTTGTTACTGAGATTTCGGCTCCGGCATCAACTGAGGCTGATCCTGCCTTGCCAGATTCCGTCCCTTCAGAAAAAGACAAAGCTAACAGCCTGGAAAGACCTGCAGTGCAGGAAGAGGTATCAATTACAGTAACCGTGGCATCAGCTGTATCACATACAAATGACAAGGTTGTTTTAATAATTATCCCAAATAATTTCGTTGTAAATCCAACTGGTAACCAGTCCGGCACTGGCACGACATCAATAGTGTTATCAAGTTTTGGTCTATCACAAGTTATTACGTTTGATTTCTTAAACGAGCTCAATAATTCTACAACTGAGTTAGTCCAAAATGAGATATTACATCAGGATAATAAGGAATCTAAAGAGAAAAAAACTGAAAAATATGAAAGAATTAAAGTTGTTAGCGCTGTTAATTTAATAATCCGTAAATCTGTTCAAGAGACCGAAAAATATGCTAAACGGGAGATGTTCCAGATAACTGAGATTGACGGTAACCAGATAGCCTTGATTCTTAATCAGGACAAAATCACCAATCCTGAAACAGTTCCTTATGTACTGGATGCCTCTACTGGAAGTACTTCTACCAACTCGCAGAATAAAGAGGATGAGGAATAATAAACAAAATTGATGGTTATCTGAACGCGAGCTACAAAATAGCTGAACCTTTTTTTTTCTCTTTTTTTTTACGCCTATTGATCTAACTGGATAAATTATTTCATTGATTTCTATTCGTTTTATGATAACATTCCTCACTATTATAAACCTGCATAACAGAATATTGTTATTTGTTTGATAGGAAAAAACGAATGGCAGGTAAACCCAAATTCAAAGTTCTTTCTATCGCCGGCGGGGGCATTCGGGGAATAATTCCAGCAATCGTGTTATGTGAGATTGAAAAAAGAGCAAAAAATAGAGCCGCAAAACTATTTGATCTCATTGCAGGGACTTCTACTGGAGGCATACTAGCACTGGGGATCACGAAGCCCCATCCCGGCAAGCCCGAACCGGAGTTTTCGGCTAAGGATTTGGTTAACCTATATGAAAATGAAGGGGAGAGTATATTCCCCGGATCATTATTTAACGAATTAAGAGGCTGGATATGCACTAAGTACGGATGTGCCGGTATAGAAAAAGTGCTTAATAAGTATTTTCAGGATACATATTTGAGCAAGTCTATAACCGATGTGTTTATTACCAGCTACGAAACAGAGACTCGCAAGCCATTTTTTTTCGACAGTAAGAAAGCTAAGAAAGATATAGAATATGATTTTTTCATGAAGGACGTTGCTCGTTCCACCTCTGCAGCTCCCACCTATTTTTCGCCGGCGTATATTAAAACAGCTAGTACTCTCGGCCATTATACTTTATTAGATGGAGGGCTCTATGCAAATAACCCGGCTATGTGTGCATATGTCGAGGCTCTGAAGAGATTTCCTGAAAATGATATGGATATTACACTAGTATCGTTGGGTACTGGTATAATGCATCATACTTTGTTCTACGATAAAATAAAGTCATACGGTAAGCTTGGCTGGGCAAGACTAATTATGGATGTTGTATCCGACGGAATTAACGAGACAGTTGATTATCAACTGAAGAAGATTCTGCCTGAAAACTTCTATTCCTTTCAGGTGAACTTATCTGATGCGAGTGAGAGCATGGACGACGCCTCTGTGAACAATATCCAAAAACTTAAGGTAATGGCGCAAGAACTCATCTATAAAGAAGATAAAAAACTGGATAGTTTAATAGATATATTAAATAGTTAAATTTTTCTAATCAAACGGGCAACAGTATTGAAACTATTGGATAAAGGGTTATTCGCTTGCGAGCCCTTTATCTATTAACAGGGAACCCCGGATATAAACCAGTTGCATAATTGCCTCACGATAACGAACAATAGTTTCAAGGGCTTTTCTATTGGCTTCATCTCGTTCTTTTTCTATTTCATATACTTTTCTGATATTACTTTTACCTTCTTGCATTCTGGCAATTTCTACCTCAAGTAGCTTTTTTTGGAAATCAACAATAATTTTAGTGCTTTTAATCCTTTTCTGTAAACTGCTGATTTTTAGGGTTATATTTTCAATTGTCTGGGTTAATTCGTATTCTGTTGCTTTTATTCTTTCTTCTGATAGATTTTTTTTCAAATAAGCGGCATCTAGGTCATTCTGTTCTTTAATACCCGAAAATAAAGGTAATTTCATTTCTACGTCCATAGTCCAGCCCGGATAGGTTTTGTCCTGTATTTGTCTTAGGCTTTGATCTAGATTTTCTCCGTGCCCACGTAATCCGTAACTGGTTTTTATGTTAAGTTCAGGTAACCTTTGATCTGTTCGGTATCCAACAACTATTTTATCTTTTTCCAGCTCGTGTTTCCTGGACAGAAGATCCGGCTGCATTTTCATTGCCAGGGATAGCGATTCTTCACGCATTTTATTAACATCTTCATTTAGGGTATCAGGCGTTATTATGGGGTCTTTGGCTACAATCTGGATGTTTTCGCTAATAGTATTGTCGGAAAATAATAATTTTAATCTATGCATGGTATCCATAAGTTCCTGGTAACTTTCGGCTTGTTGAGATAGCCTTAATTCCAGGCCGGCCTGGGCTTCCATTAAGTCCAGTTCTGACATTTTCCCGGTCAGGACTCTCTGTGTGCTGTCTTCTACCAGATTTCTGGCAATATTTGTTGATTCTTGGGTTATTTTATATTTTTCTTGGGCATATGCCAGTTCCCAATATATGGATTCCGTTTGGGAAATTGTTTCCATAAGCTGTTGTCTGTATATCTGGTAAGCTATACTTTCTTCTTTCTGTGCAATTTGAATAGATGCCAGGGGGGAACTCATCCAGGCCCCTTTTAACAGGGGTTGTTGGTAGCTTATACCTAGGAATGAATCATATAGTATTTTTTTATATACGCTAGTGAACTGTCTGGAGGAGGTGTTACCGACCCAGTAATTACCGCCACTAATAACTTTGCCCTCTATTCCGAAGTTGTACTGTTCGTTCTCTTCTCCATATTGTCTCCTGCCGCTTTGTAATTGTATTTCAGAGATTGAAGCTTCCCGGTCTAATTTGTCCCGGTGATATTTTCCAATGAATTGCGGTTCAAAATCACCCCATGCTGCATTGATTTCTTTTTGTTTCACATTCCATTTTGTAATTGTTTCTTTAATTTGAGGGTTCTTTTTTATCACATTGGCGATTACTTCGGTTAAAGACATGTTTTTAATATCAGGGGATGGTCGGGTCTCTTCTGCTATCGCGAGATAGTTGCACAGCAGCATTGCTAAGCCAAAACTACAAAGGCTGTATTTTTTGGATTTGGACATGATATATCTCCAGTCAGGATTAATTATTTTAAACCATGAAAAATAAAGTATATTTGAATCCGCATTGGGATAGCTGATAATTTAACGTAAGTGTAACAAAACTAATAACATATATCAAGTGCGCGACGAATTTATATTAAATATCTCAGCTATCAAAGTCCGTTGCTCAATAAAATCATAGGTAGACCAGAAATCTAATGTTAACTGCACTCCAGAGTTTCTGGAAGGGAATCAGCTGGAGAAATAAGCCTGTAGAGAACAGATGATTTCTCCAGCAATATATGGAAAAATATAACTACTTCTGATCAATCCCTGTTAAACGCCAGGGGTTATTACCAACAGGTCTTATAAAAGACCAGTATTCTTCAAATTTTATAGGATCTGATTTGCTTCCTGCGATAACAGCCCCGGTAGTTTCATCAGTTGTATAATCTAATAGATTGGCGTATATCAATGCAGTAATGTTATCTTGCCCCATTTCCTGCCACGCGTTTTCAATCTCAACTTTTCTCACTGCGATATTTTCAAGGTGATTAACTTTTTTTTCGCGTAGAAGTGTATCAACATCTTCCTGTAAAAAGCGGTACATTTCATCGGTTAATAATACTTTTACCGGAGTCAGGTCACGGTTCATCCAGGATCCCTGGATTTTAAAAAACATATCCATTACCTGATCGGAAAAACGTGCCTCATCAAATGAAGCATCCATTTTCCTAATATCGACCATACTTACTGCCAATTCATTTCCAGCTTCGATCACCTGTGGGTCATCGTTCTGATAAGTCTGTGGCGGAACAATAGTAGGATTAAACATGTTTCCGCTATTTGCAAAACCACCTTCATTTTTTCTTTTGATAAACATTTTATACCCCAAATAAGCTATACCAGCAAAAATAATTATCTGTAATAATCCGCCTCCACCAGCGCCCCCAAAACCAAGGCCGCGAAAAAGCATACCTCCGAGAACGCCCCCAGCCAAACCACCAAGTAACCCACCCATGATTCCTCCACGATTTGATTGTTGGTAGGGTGTGTTATTTGGACGAGCGGGGCGAGAATAAGGAGAAGAATAAGACCTTGCAGGACTAGAATAGCTACGAGAACTTCGGTATCCTGATGACCTGCCGAATCCTGCCCTGGCAAATGCCTCCACCTGTAATACGCTGCATGTCAAAAAAACTACCATCACAACAAGCATTAATCTTCTCTTTCGTTTTCCCATTACGGTTGTCTCCCTATTTCTTTGAGTTTTTTAGATTCTTAAGTTAGTATATTAACATGTTTTTTGTTTATGTAATACTTCCATGTGGATTAATTACCCATAAACCACTGTGAAAACAGCATAAGTTCAGGCCTCCGGATCTATTTCTAAAAATTTCTGCCACTTAAGCTCTTACCCTTGTTTGATAATACTTGGTTCCAGGAATTCGTGAAGCTCTCGATAAAGTTAAAGAAATTCGTTAAATAATCCAATACCTGGGCAGCATTTATGGGACCGGTGCTGTTTCAGATCTTGCCAGAGGAATCCGATTAGCCCTCAATCGTATAGGGAAATAGATAGTTGACTTGCCTCTTTGCCGGAGTTACTATCCTCACGTCAATATAACCGGGTGTGTCTTTATTTAAATAGTAAAGGGGGCGGCTTATGAGAAGCAGAGTTGCAATCACTCATAACCAGGATATAGAACGGGCAATTTTTAATTCATTAAATCTCCTTTTGAATCTATCAGAATTATTTGATGACAAACACGTAGCAATTAAGCCGAATGATACGTGGGCAACCAGAGATGATCTGACTGCCTGCACTCAAGCTGATACAGTAAAGGCCGTCATTAGATACATAAAACATTATAATCCCAAAAAGATTACTATTTCTGGAGGAGCAGGCGCAGGTGATACGTTCGAAATATTTAACTATTTAGGTATAAATAAGGTAATCCAGGATGAAGGCATTGCTTTTTTTGACCATAACAAACCTCCATTTGAATCAGTGAATCTGGAATATGGCCCGCAAAAGGAAATAATGGTAAATCCGGAAATATTTCATTATGATACCGTCATTTCTTTAGCTCAGCATAAAGTCCATAGCACCGCTGGTGTCAGCCTGACTATGAAAAATATCGCAATGTCCTATCCTGGCGCAGATTACTACGGACATCCGAGGACCGGGCAAACACATCCTCATAATTTTTTTAAAGATCTACCGGGATTTATTGTCGGGATGTGCCAGAAATTTCCTATTCATCTGGGAATTATCGTTGGGCATCCTGCCATGATAGGGATTGGTCCTGTTGGCGGTACCACCTTTGAATCGGAACTCGTCAT
The DNA here is from genome assembly GCA_003242895.1 of Candidatus Margulisiibacteriota bacterium. Taxonomy (NCBI): domain Bacteria; kingdom Bacillati; phylum Candidatus Margulisiibacteriota; species Candidatus Margulisiibacteriota bacterium. The sequence goes on along the minus strand of QKMY01000006.1, from coordinate 2,282 downwards.
CGCAAGCAGGGACTGCATTGCGGCCGACTGCGTAGGTGCTAGACTGCTTGGGTTTGATGAAGTTGCTTATATCAAAGAAGCAGAACGTATGGGTCTCGGTTCCGCAAATATTAATGATCTCGAAATTGTCGGTATGCCTGTTCTCGATGCTATTTCGTTTTTTAATGAAAAAGCTAACAATGCTGAACGAAGAGCAGCATAAAGCGGTTCTGGTTACGCTGCTTTTTGTGTCTCCCAATCTCTTACAATTTCTATGAGTTTTTGCATCGCTGTAGGTGATAGTCCAAAACTGTCGATCTCATATTGCAATGTTCGATAGCTGCCAAATCCTCCAATATAGCTATTAATGCGGGCAGCCGCAGTAGAATTAATGAAATCTTTGTCTGAAGGATACATGATACTAAAATCAAGCATGATATCAGGATATCTCTTCAAATAGTATTTCTGATGATGAGACTCCGCGGTAAAAAATTGTCCTGCCGTAATAAGCTCAGTATGAATTTGTCCTTGAAAGGTATCATCTTGCAATCGTTTTTTTGTTTCAAAAGCTAGCTGTCTTTGGTCTTCATCGTGGAAATAAATTGCAGAGGAATACTGTCGTTCTTGTGGAATTGTAGGGTTGTGACCTTTCCAGAATGTTGTTAATAATTCCTGGTAAGTAACAATTTCCGGATCATAAACCAGGAGAACACTTTCAATATGATCTCCTATGTCATGGTAGGCCGGGTTTAGACTCGTACCCCCGGTGTAACCTACTCGAGTGCTGATTATTCCAGCCTTGATCCCGAACCTTGCATCAGAATCCCAGAAACAACCCATGGAAAATGACGCGTTCTTTTTCTTAGAAGGTGTTGGCAGATCAATCGGGGGCATCGATGGACTATTAGTGAGTTCGTATATTTTCATGAGTAACCTCCTTGTATGATTATCATTAGTTTATGGAATTTTTTTCTCTTTGAGAATACTTACTACGGGTTTTTAAATTATGCAAGTTGAGGTATTGCTCTTGTTTTGTTTATCAGGAGTTGTTTGAAGGCTGAACCTATTCCGGATAACTTTTTCAAATCTAAACTATGCAGATGCTGACTATATTTACTTCATTTTTCTTAGTCAAAAGTTTACAAGCCAAGTCTAATATTCTTCTTGTTTTTGCTTGAAATAATTTGCATTTATAGCCAAATTTATGCTCATTGAAAACTCAACAAAGTTATTTGGGCTTATTTAAGCGCCAAAATATGTATTCGAAAAGACTTGATTTAAATGCTTTTTATATTATACTCGCTCATGACAATATGGGAGTAAATCCTTAGCACACTAGAATTATTATTTGTTTGAATCGGAAAAGAGGATAATTATGGGAAGGCTTTATAAGGATAGATCGTCTGCCGGGAAGATATTGGCAGCGAGGCTGAAGAAATTTGCAAATGATCCGAACCTTTTGATCCTGGGATTGCCACGAGGGGGGATCCCTGTAGCTTTTGAAGTAGCGAAAGAGCTTAATGCACCTCTGGATGTTTTTATTGTACGTAAGCTGGGAACGCCAGGGCAGCCTGAACTTGCTATGGGTGCAATTGCTGGTAAAGGGTTTATTGTCCTCAATAAATCAATAGTTAATGAACTTGGGATACCGAAACAAGAGATTCTATCCGTAGCCAGGTCCGAGCAGAAAGAGCTCGACCGGCGTGAAGCTCTTTACCGCAAGAACCGTCCGGCATATTCCATAAGTGGAAAGAAAGTAATTCTTGTTGATGATGGTTTGGCTACCGGTGCAACAATGATGGTAGCGGTCAGAGCTGTTCGAAAGCAAAACCCCGAAAAGCTAATTGTCGCAACGCCGGTTGCAGATGCTTCTATTTGTGAGAAGTTCAAAGACCAGGTCGATGAGATGATTTGTGCTTACACGCCGTACCCGCTCTCTGCAATAGGGATGTGGTATGAAAACTTTATTCAAACTACAGATGCCGAAGTAATTAAGCTTTTGGAGTTAGCTCATAAAAATATATCTGAAGAGAAAAATGCCGCATGATAGATTTTAGATTAATAAAGCTCTAACAGTATATGAGGAGATTGACTATGGTAGAAAATGAACTGGAAGTTCCTATCGATAGTGTTGTGCTTTTAGGGAGGCTTTCTATTCCCGATAACGCGAAAGGAATTGTGTTGTTTGCCCATGGTAGCGGCAGCAGCAGGCAAAGCCCTCGAAATAATTATGTTGCCGGAGTTCTGCAGAAGTCAGGATTCGCTACATTCCTTTTTGATCTGCTTACGAGAGAGGAAGAAGC
>QKMY01000005.1 GCA_003242895.1 Candidatus Margulisiibacteriota bacterium | reverse complement strand
ATATTTTCTCACCAATTAGGTGATTCTTGTTCTCCTCTATTTTTCAATATCACTACAATGTTTTTTTGAGTTGCTATAGTTCTCTGTTTAGGAGTTGGGGTTATAATAGTGAGTGCGAACTTACTAAAAGAAAGGAACCTGCCGTGGATATACCCATAATAGCCCTAATAAAACCTCAGAAGAACTAGAAAATAAAATAATAGAATGCCGAGGATTAGAAGAAATGGTTGCTACTAACTTGAAACATCAATACGATATTGGAGTGGCGGCTATAACGGTATATAGAGTTTTGAAACGGAACAATAAAATCAAGGAACGTAAGCGTATGGGAAAAGAGCAAGGATTTACGAGCAATAAAAGCAAAATATAAATGTTTTGAAGCATATTAACGTAGCCGAAACAGCATCGAGATGAGGCAAGGGCCAACAATCCGTGCTATGGGCCGCAGCGGTGTCGTCGGTGCTACTTAATGAGTCGTAATTTTTGTTCGTGGGAAATAACTTGGTTTTCAACGTTTTGCAGGCGTTTATCAATGCCATTAAGTACTTCAGCCTGTTCATCGAGTTTCCGATTAAGAATGGAATGACCTTCAGCAACCAACTTGATATCACTTTTATGCTCTTCAAATTCAAGACCTAGTTTATCCACTTTAACATCGATATTATCGACTTTCGTGGTAAGCTTGTTAAGTTGTTCAAGGATTTGGCTTAGTACTTGTGTTTCCATAAAAAACTCCTTTTATTGATAGAATTATTATAACACGAAAGCTAATAAATGGCATTGATAAACGCCGTTTTTTGAAGCCCGGAGGCGACAATGTTCAAAAAAAGATTTCTTTACCCAAGCAGCCAACAAACAAATCTGGTTCAATATGATAAGAAAAATAGTGGCAAAAAATGGAATACTCCGTTACAAATACTAAATGAAGATTTTCCAAATGTTAACCCTCAACTCCTTATATTGCCTCCTGTTGTGTTCGATAATCATTATTCACTTTATAGATACAAAATTGATCCTGAATACCAGCCTCTTACTTTCGATTCTTTTTTCCAGGATGTTCCGGAACATCTGCTTGATTTAATTGAAAAATATTGTTTTTGATCAGATGATCTTTTTTATTTCGGATATATTTTGCTTCCAACAGATTTTTCAGTATAGAAAAAAGTTGCAATTCTATTCAAAGTGTAAAAAAGTAAAAGGACAAAGTATTACTCACCAGTTCTGACGAGACGGAAGCCGAGATTGCTGAGACGATCATTCGCATCGTAGCTGCCACGGTACGCGGCGCGAAAGCGGTCATCATCGCTAAGGCTCCAAGAACCGCCGCGGACCACACGGGAACCGCGTGTGCTCAGATTTACTGGGTCTTGTCCTTTCGTCGTCTTCCAAAATTCTCTATCCCACGTATCAGCACACCACTGCCATACATTTCCCCTCATTTTTAGCCCGTATTTGTTTGCCTTACCTTCATCCACACTGTGCGTTCTGTCGCCGCTATTCTGATCTCTCCAGGGTTCATCTCCTTCATCTTGTGCTGCATGCTCCCATTCCGCTTCCGTTGGCAACCGGTACAAACCTTTCCCGGGATGCTCTAGTACATATTTGTTATAATCGTCCGGACACAAATCTTTAATATCTTTTTTTATTTTGGCATCTATATCATTTGCCAGTAATGACAACTTCTGGGCATATATATTCGCTTCATTCCAGTTGACTTTCTCTACTGGATGTTTGCCAGTATCTGTTATTCCAGCGGCCTTGATTTTATCATTTGTTTTTGTGAAGCTGGATGGGTTGCTTCCCACTACCTGCTCATACATCGCTTGGGTAACAGGAGTCTCACTTATACTAAATGGTGATAGGCTCACTGTATGCGCTGGGTTATCATCAAATTCGGTTGAACCAAACTGGATATTATTGCCGCCGGGAATCTTAACATATTTCATACTAGCGCTATCAGTATTAGCAATATTATTCGTTACTGCTACCGGACTCGTTTTTTGAACAACTTTTTCCTTTACTTGCGAAGGTGTAGCTGTCTCGGTGATGATATTTTGGAGTGCCTTGCCATCCAGCACCTGCCCATAGTGTTCGTAAAACAATAGTTTCATGGCCAGCAGTTCTTCCAGTCCTTCAGAACCCTCCAGATGATCCTTCGCAAACTCTTCCATAGATTTATAAATTACTGACAACTTCCCGCCGGAGTCCGGCAGTTCCTCGACTGCATCCTTCAGGTCCCAGTAGTTATCGTATGCCGATGCCTGTTCATATTGTTCATCGCTAAAATATTGAGATACGCTCTTTATTTCGCTTACCGTCTCCTGTTTGCCGGGATACCTCGTATCATATTTATCCATAGCCTGTTGCCACAAATACCGGCTTCTCTCCCAGGCATCATATTTGTACATTAGATCAATCTTTTCAAAGTGCGGAGAAGGTGTAAACCGATGCAGCGACGCTGGGGTTATTACCGCCGCAATATCTTCGGTATCGCACTGCTCCTTACCCCTGAACCACGTCAGTGCTTTTGCATAATGCAGCACTGACCGCAGAAAGCGGTCACTCACGGTTCCTTCAATCAAAGCTCCTGGATATTTTTTTGCGTCATCATGGCCTTTGCTGTTGAACACCGAGGAACTTTTTACTCCTGAGCCGGACACATTTGCCTTGTATCCGTGTTCAGGCATATTTGCGGCATTTTCCGCTGTATTGAGTATTGATAAGAAAAACTGCAGTCTGCGCTGTGCATCACTGGATACCTTTAGGCCTTCAATCTGAGTTCTTAGGGTATTGAGTTCATCCGCCTTGAAAATATACTCTTCCGGGAATTTGGAGGTATTATCAGGAGTGGTTATTCCTGTATAGGTATAATTACGTGGATAGGCCATTACAGCTATATTAAATCTATCACGCAGGGCATCTATCAGATCATAGGTCCCGCCACCGTTCTTATCGTTCATCGTGGCAAATATGGCCCTGTCATTAACATCCATTACCTGCCCAAACAATTCTACATATTTTTCTGCCAGCAGATTCAAAATTGCGGACTGGGTCTTGGTCGGGATACGGTTAATTTCGTCAATGATCAGGTCGGCTTGTTGATTAGTTATTCGTTCATGGAATATGGCTTTAACAGCGCCTTTCTGATACTCTGCCAGGTTCAGGTTCCCGAATAGATCACTGATCGTTAATTGAGGTTGTCCATGGACGACTTCTTTTTTGAGCTGGTTATATTCTCTGCCTGCTGCCATTCCCATCATCATTGCCATACTGGTCTTGCCTGTCCCAGGATCGCCAAGGTACATTACTGAGCCATTTATTAACTTGGTAAGGATTGAATACAAGATAAACGCGCTATAACTTTCCGGGTGCAATAACATAGACTTGTCAGAATTTAAACCGATTTCTTTTGTCTCCTGTCCGTCCCGATTAAACCCCATATCAGGCACCAGGCCGATTATCCTGTTTTGAGCTATATGGGAATAAAGGTTTCTCGCCTTAGCTGATAACTCCATCGCAGAAAGTGCCCGGGCATGAACCTCTTCGGTCACTCCGAAGGCTTTTTCTGTTAGTGTTTGAGTAGAGACTGCATCTGTAAAACAAATCAATTTGGTTATGAAAATGTTCATCGAGTTTTCCTTATCATTAATATGTTTATATTCTTACTCCTAATGACATAATTAGGAGATAATCCTATTTATATTAATATATCGTAACAAATTATATCTATATGCATATTTCTTGGAAATTTATTACTAAACATAGGTGCTTTTTGGGGACTTTTACAACTCCTGATTGTCTGTTTGGCCATTTTCGTACCGACGCTGGAATTAGGCCTATTATAGGTTATAGTTTATAGATCCCTGATAAGGGCATTCAGGGATGGAATTTTAGTATGCGATAGCCCTGTGGAAAGATACTTTTTTACTTGTACTAGTTATAGTAAAGTAATAAAATAGATATGTTTAAAATCCTGTGTAGATAATTTGGGAGATTTTATTATGTTAGATCATTTTGATTTTAGTATTCCATCGCTTGGAGTTCCCAGAATAAATTCACCAATTCTTTTTTCAAATAATAGTGGTGATAATGAGGCGGATTTTGTTAATGATGATGATTTCATTATCTATAATATTACTGCCAAAGCCGATGACCATTCAAAAGCCTATAGAAAAGATAATTTGCTTGAGCAGGCTGGGCCTCGGGAAAAGATATATTTTAACCCAGGGCATGTTCATGCGGGAATTGTAACGTGCGGAGGGTTATGTCCTGGATTGAACGACGTTATCCGGGCGATAGTCCGCGGGTTATGGTATCGATATGGTGTCCGGCGGGTGACTGGTATAAGATTTGGATTCCGGGGGTTCTTGCCGGAGTATAATCTTTCGACCATGGACCTTAATCCCCATATTGTAAAGGATATCCACCAGATGGGAGGAACGATACTCGGTTCATCGCGTGGAGGAGGAGATCGAATAAATGATATCGTAGATGCAATTGAGCGATTAAATATTAATATGCTCTTCACTATTGGTGGGGATGGAACCCAACGAGGTGCGCTTTTTATTGCCGAAGAATTAGAGCGAAGGGGACTGAAGATTGCAGTTGTCGGGATCCCGAAAACGATTGATAACGATTTGAGCTTTGTTCAGCAGTCTTTTGGATTTGAAACGGCAGTTGCTAAGGCCGTTGAAGCTGTAAGCAGCGCTCATATAGAGGCTGATAGCGCTATTAATGGTATCGGCGTGGTGAAGGTAATGGGCCGTGAGTCAGGTTTTATTGCTGCATACACTGCACTGGCTATGAACGACGTGAATTTTGTACTTATTCCTGAAGTTCCTTTTGATATCGAGGGAGATAACGGTCTTTTATCCCTGTTAAAGAAACGGGTTGAAGCACGAAACCACGCAGTAGTCCTGGTAGCAGAGGGTGCTGGACAGGGGTTGCTTGAACAAACAAACGATAAAGATGAGTCTGGGAACAAAAAGCTGGGTGATATCGGTATCTTTTTGAAGAAAAAAATTATTGATTATTTTAAAAGTCAGAATATCGAGATAAATCTCAAGTATATTGATCCGAGTTATATAATTAGAAGTGCACCGGCTATACCCAGTGACTCTCTTTATTGTGCTCGACTTGGGAGTCATGCTGTTCACGCAGCAATGGCAGGGAAAACAAAGATCCTCATCAGTCAGGTTAATAATTGTTTTGTTCATATCCCAATTAAATTGGCAGTCTTACAGCGGAATTATGTTAATCCTGAAAGCAGCTTGTGGAGAGATGTTCTAGAGGCAACAAGACAGCCTATTTTGATGAAAAATAAGGTCTGATTATTAGTTTTTTCGAGAATTGATTATTTCGAATTGATTTTTTTATGTACATTGCAATGAAAAGGTTTTATCATAATGCTATTGCTGGGAAAATCTGAACTGGCTTTATGAATATCAATTATATTTACCCCGGCAACATATTCTTTGATTTCATATTTTGTAATGTTATTTAATTTGCGGGTTATATTTGCAATTTCATCAATGTTTTGTTTAATATTGATTGAGAAGTCATAAAGATTGTTCTCTTTTGGCATATTCTGGAGGAGGAGTTCTACGAAGGTTAAAGCACCTTGAAGCGGTTGGCACAATTCGTGGCATACAGCCCTGGCAGTCTCAACAACTCCTTCTAGTTTTACATCGTTATTATTAGCCAGAACTTCATAATTTATTTTTTTGCTAAGTACCATTTTCAATATCCTTTCGATCTTTTTCCCTTTTCTATCATTTCCCGCATAAATTTATTTTTAAACATAAATTTATTTGTATTTATATTATATCGAATAACTTATCTGTGAAAAGTTATTTGATAATGCTAAGTATTTCTTGTCTGATAGCTAATAAGAATCCTACATGAAGTGTCTCGTATGTTAAAATTGTAAAGAATCCCATATAAAGTAAGGCTATTGGGAATAGAATTGTTTCAGGTTTTTTTGTCAGTAAGTCCGGCTTATATTTGATAACATAATACATCACGGCTAACATAGAAAACACTAACGTTATTAACCCTACGGTTAAGAGTGAGCCTTCTTGTGCTTCAAAAAGAAAATGTTTAATGACAACTAAGAAGATAATTGCAATCAGTATCATAATTATTAAGGTTATCCATCCGACTTTTTTTAATAATTTTTTGTCTCTTAGATCATATATATACAAAGTATGGCCTAAAAGCATTGATACAAAGGGAAAAACAAATGATATATATCGTCCGAGCTTGGGGTGGCCTGATAACGAAAATATTATAAGACCAGGCAGGAATCCGGCTACTAGTGCTTGGTATACTTTTTGCTGTCGTATCCGCTGAAGAAATGTTTTTCTGAAGAAAGAGGCAACTAGTAAACTAGTAAAGGGAAGCATACCTACAATGACATAGAGCGGAAATGCGTAAAAATCTTTGTTGATCTCAGACTTTGTGCCTGGCTCTTTGATATATCTTCCAAAATTATCATAGAAAAAATCAGAGAGGAATTTGTTCCCGTAGACATGTGTTTGTCCGATGATCCAGGGTAGATTGAACAGCAACGGGAGTAAAAAAATTAAAAACCCGTCGCGAATAATAAGCGTGAACTTACGCTTGTATGCCAGCGATACGAGGACCATATAGATCTCAGCGAGGCCCAAGCATATTGAAAAGCGGCTGAGACTGCCAAGACCTACGAAGAGTAATGATAAAAGGAAGTATCGGTTTGTTTCGTCTTTTTCAAGGATATAAAGGAGATACATTCCGGCAAAAGCAAAATAAAAAATAGCTGAAGTAAAGTCGTACATCGGGGTTCTGATGAGATAGATATAAGCTAAGCTTGATGAAAGGATCACCGCGTTTAATCGGGCAATTTTGCGGTTATGCCAGATTTTGTATGAAAAGAAGTAAATTAACCATATTCCAAATAGACCCAGGACAATATCCCATAACGCATAGCTGTAGAACGAATGCGGAGCTATTTTCGTGATGATTCCTGATGCCCAAGAGAGAATCGGGCCATGTGTCTGATCATTAATTGAGGTAAGAAACAGATTGTTAATTCTTACATGGTTGGCAACCTTTATCCAATGAGCAACATCTCCGTCAGTTAACGGATAATAAACAAAGGGCCAGCTCATCATAATGAAAGCCGTAACTATACATGTGAGTAAAGGGTTCTTTGAAATTAATCGAGAGCAGGCTTCTGCAAATGATAAGGTTTTCTTTTTCAAAAAAATAGATTCTGAATTTGTGATGCTAATGTTTTGGACGAGTTTCTTCATAGTTCTAATTATTACCTTAAAGATTGGGGAAAGTTAATCATAATTTTGAAAAATGTTCAATTTGAAATTATGGTTTTTATTGTAGTCAGGTAGCTTGAGGGATAAAGGGATCTATTAAGTATATGGGGCATAGTGCGCTATGCCCCTACGACATGCGTTTAGTGTTAAAAAAGTTATTTTCATACTCCAAGCTGGTGTCGCGCCGGGATTATGAGATATTGATTGTTATAGACTAAAGAATATGGGTTTTGACTTGCTTTCTTCCTTTGTGTTTTCTGGACCATGATCAAGGTTAAGTCGGTTTTCCATCCGATATGCCAATTGGGCAAGGTTTGTCATGTCGGCAGCCATGCCTTTGGTTTTGTTGTAGAGAGTCTCGAGTATACGGATATTTTTTTTGCGATATTCATTTTGCAAGTATTTTTGTTGCCATAATTGTTCAAAGTCTTTTTCCAGATCTTGTGCCAATTCGGCTAATTTTCTTAATCTATTTGCATGTTCAGAAGTAAAGTCAGTCAATGTTTCGTTGGTTATTTTTGATAACTCATCCTTCCCTCGACTGAAGTAATTCAGGGCATACATAATAAGTGATTTGAAATTCGTATTTATCGTGTTCCAGTGCCCGTTATCTTTTTGTTGCTGAATATGACAATTGAGAAATTCTCTGGTTTCGTTAATAAGGACAATCCATTTTTTTGCATCTTCTTTTATTTCGCCTATAACGTTTGGGACGAAATTATTTGAATATTTATTTACAGAGTTTATCATCGACTATCCTCCAAAATCAGCTAAAAAATATGCGCAAATAGCGTGTAATTGGTAAAGCTATAATCCATGCTGTGATGAGTTAATGCGCTATGTACTCGTAATAGAGGCATATTTGCATCGTATAATATATTAATAGGGTGCTGCATGACAATTATATTATATCATTAATTCCTTTATTTCTTAATTTTTTAATCATAATTAAGCAGCCTGATACCTGGCCAGCTCTTCTTTGGGCCATAATTTGCGCAATTCATAAGGTAATAACTTTCTTATATCTTTGATTTCTCCTACTGAGACGCGATTTGATAATAGCTTGAACACGGCACTGGCAACTGTTTCCGGTTTGATCTCCTTGCTATCTTTAAATTGTTCCTTAATAGAGAGAAAAAAGTCCTTTCTTTTCGGTCTCCTATTCTTAAGATTTGTATTCCACCCTTCATAATAGAGTACCCTGATAAGCATCGGCAACTGAACTCCGAATTCTGCTGCGTCATCGGTATTCAATTGGTCTCGTAAGGCTTGAAGTACCAAATATAATGCCATATAAGATTTTCTTTTATCTTCCCAGCCTAACTCGTTCATTATAAAAGTTAACCATTCATTCGCTGTTTTTATTGTATTTGCACAAATCCCATGTTCATCCATTGCATATCCCCCCGTTTTTGATTTTATTTAACCAAGCTGCTTTTCCTGGATCCGGAAATTATTTATTATGCTACCTTGAGCCTTCGACCCTGTTCCACTTCTGCAATTCGTTGAATCACTTTTGCGAAGCTGTCCGGATTGATAGAAATTGAGTCTATACCTGCCTGTACCAAGAACGTATCAAAATCAAGAAGGTCGCTCGGGGCCTGTCCGCAAATGCTCACTTCACGGTTTGCCTGATGGGCTTTGTTAATAAGGTCCCGGATCATTATTTTTATTGAATCGTTTTCTTCGTTAAATAGCCCTGATAGTTCTGCGGAGTCCCTATCAACGCCCAGAACAAGCTGGGTAAGGTCATTACTTCCTATTGAAAATCCATCAAATTTTTCTGCAAACCTGGTTGCCAGAATAACGTTCGATGGAATTTCACACATTACAAAAATCTGGAGACCGTTTTCGCCTCTGTTCAAATCATTTGCCGAGAGTACGTTTAGTACCTTGTCTGCTTCTTCCAATGTCCTGCAGAAGGGGATCATTATGGCTATATTTGAAAGCCCCAGAACATCGCGAGCTCGTTTTACCGCCATGCACTCTAACGCGAATCCGTCACGATAGCGGTCGTTATAGTAGCGAGAAGCTCCTCGAAATCCCAACATAGGGTTTGGCTCAGAATATTCGAATAATTTTCCGCCGATTAGGTTGGCGTATTCATTTGACTTGAAATCACTCATTCTTACAATAACTCGGTGTGGATACTGTGAAGCTGCTATTTTGGCGATTCCGCGTGATAGGTGATCTATAAAATATTCTGATTTGTCCGGATAAAGAGTTGTTAGTTTTTCAATCTGTTTTCGTATATCCCTATCCTCAATCTGCTCAAACCGGGCAAGGGCCATCGGGTGGATTTTGATAATATCGCTTATAATGAATTCTATCCGCGCCAGACCAATTCCCCGGACCGGTAATTGCCACCAGTTAAAAGCTTCGGAGGGACTGGCAATATTTATCAGAATACGAGGTGTTTCTACTCGTGGCAGATCATTATAATTTATTTCTGATATCTCATAATGGAGCCGTTCTTCATAGACATAACCCTCTTCTCCTTCGGCACAGGACATAGTTATTTCCTGCTCATTTTTTAAGACGTGCGTTGCATTCTCTGTGCCGACGATAGCGGGAACTCCTAACTCTCTGCTAACAATCGCTGCATGTGACGTTCTGCCTCCCTGATCAGTGATAATGCCAGCGGCCCTTTTCATTATTGGAACCCAGTCCGGATCTGTCATCCCGGTTACTAAAATATCCTTATCTTCAAACTGGTCCATATCGTGAGGGCTTCTAATCACTTTCACTTTGCCCGAAGCAATTGCCTGCCCGATGCTTAGTCCTTTTATTATCTTTTTGCCTTTTTCGGCTAGCGTATATATTTTTGCGTAGCCTGTTTTTCTGCGTGATTGTACGGTTTCAGGCCGGGCCTGAACTATATAGAGGTTGCCGGTTTCGCCATCTTTAGCCCATTCTATATCCATTGGCCGGTTATAGTGTTTTTCAATGATGACAGACCATTTTCCCAGCGTCAGAATTTCGTCATCATTAAGGACAAAGCTTTGCTGCTCTTGTTTCGATGCGTTAACATCTTTGGTCGCCTGAGTACCGAATGTAGAATATACCCGCTTGATTTCCTTGGTTCCCAAGTTTTTTTCAATGATCGGTCTTAAATTGTCTTTGTCGAGTAAAGGTTTGAAAACGGTATATTGATCAGGGTTTACCTTTCCCTGGACTACATTTTCTCCCAGACCCCAGGAAGCATTTATCATGGTCACATTTCGAAACCCGGTGTCAGTATCAAGAGTGAACATTACCCCTGCGCCAGCCTTGTCAGCGCGAACCATTTTCTGGATGCCGATTGAAAGTGCGACTTTCATATGATCAAAGCCCTGATTTTCGCGATAAACTATGGCTCGATCGGTAAAGAGGGACGCGTAGCATCGCTTACAGGCATCCATCAGATCATCCTCTCCTGTTACATTTAGAAAGGTCTCCTGTTGCCCTGCAAAACTTGCTCCGGGGAGATCTTCCGCTGTGGCACTGCTCCTTACTGCAACATCAACGTTTTCTTTGCCATATCTAGTCCCCAGATCTCTATACGAATTTCTAATGGCCACGGAGAGATGTTCGGGAATCATTGCGTTTAAAAATAGTCTTCGAATTGCTTTGCCCGTGTCCTCAAGCGATTTCTGCTGGTTTTTCATGTTATCCAGCAGTTCTGAGATTCTTCCCCGGAGATCATTCGCATCAATGAAAACCCAATACGCCGTAGCGGTAGTTGCAAATCCTCCCGGAACTTGTATCCCCTGATTTCCTAATGAGCTGATCATTTCTCCCAGAGAGGCATTTTTCCCGCCGACAAAATTGACATCATCTGCACCGATATGTTCGAACCATTCAGTATAATTACTTCGGTTGATCATTTTTCTTTCTCCTTTCAAATGAATGCCTTTCAATGAAACCACTATAAACGTCCGTTATTTGTTGCGACATTGCGCAGGGGTAGAAATGACTGCGAGGTTGTTTATCAATTAATCTCATTTTTTATGTGTTTACCTGTTATTATCTGGTAAAAAGCAAAATGGCAGGAATAATTTAACAATAATAAAGAATATTCATCGTGACACGCCTTCTTACGTGCGGACAAAGGTATCATCTTGGATTATCTTTGTCAATCCACTAAATTATCATATCTTTATATAATGTTTGATCATATATTTTGGGTGGTATGCCAGATTGTTGAGATATCCGTACCCAATTCAAAAAATATAATAAAATATCAATAAGCTCAAGAAAAACGCTTTACGGGATTTTCTTAAGACCGATATCGATTATGCAGTTCAGAGATTTAGGGATTAGCCAGCTGTCAGTTATTGAAAATACAAAGTAGTCTTAATAACTGACAACTAACCAGCCCGCTCTATTTACGCAGCTTTTGGCCACAAGCTACTAAGATCTTTCGGGAGAAGATTTTTTATTGTTTTTACTTCACCCTCCGAGACGTTTTTTGCAATGACATCAAAAACCGTACGCGCAACCCTCTCTGCATCCAGTAGCGGATCATCTTGAAAATGACTGACAACCGGTGCCAGGAAATCTTCCTTGTGCTTATACTTAATTGGTTTCCCTTCCGGTTCCCACCCTTCATAATAAAGCCCACGGATAAGCATCGGCAACTGTGCTCCGAACTCGACTACCGCTTCGAACGTGAGCCGGTCTCTCAATGTGTGCAGTACTATTCTCAGTGCCAGGTATGCTTTATGTTTGTCGTTCCAATCCAATTCTTCCATAATCGATTTTAACCATAAGTTTGATTTTTGTACGGTTGTATCAAAAACTCCTAATCCGGTCATGCTCATAGAGAATCCCTCCTTGTTTTTTATACGTTAATATCTTAAGGTAGCTGCGATATTATGTTTGCTAAATTCTTCGTCCGGGTAAAAGATGTAAACAATTTTTGCGTTTTGCTGATAAGCTTCCTGTGCAATATCTTCCTCTAAGTTTTGTTCTTTTTTCATTGCCGAGTTGTCAGGCGCACATTTTTTCTCGCCGATATAATCAACTGAGAAGAAATGTTCTTCCGGACAGGCGTATCCGCTAATATGAAAATCCGGGGAAATGTAGATTTCTTTGATTTTTTTCTCCCTCAGCGCGTCAACGACATCATGAGCGCCGTACACAGCCTTCCGGCGGCCTAAATCCTGATTTAACTGGTTGAGCAGGTTCTTTTCTTTTGTTTTTCTATGGGTATTGACAGTTTCTTCTGTTTTTTCTTGTATTATGGAGATGGTATCATTAACATCTGCGACAAATTCCCCTACAAGACTTTGTTGAAGGTAGGAGTGCAAGTGAGGCTTGATATCGTTGATCTTGTCTTGCTGCGAAGCAATCAGTAACCTGTCGAATTTGTTTTCTTTAAAATAATTAAATAATGAAATCGATACCTCTTTCAGATGCCGATTATATTCCTCATCAAGCTTATTTAGAAATACCTTGTCTTTATAGGCATCGGGGGGTCTGGTTTTCGGCATGACATAATCATGCTCGATATACTGTTCCTCTTTGATTTTTTCAAGATAATAGTTGTAAATGCGAGCTTTTTTTTTGTTAAATACCAGAATTGCAAAGCGCTCAAATTGTTGGAGCGGACCCAGTATTGGGAAAATATAAAAACTTTGATTTATTCGATATTGTTCCTTGAGCTTAACAGGTACTTCGATAAGCTTGAAATAATCTGGTGACCAGAATAAACAATAGGTCCTCGCTTTTTTCTCAACGTGATTATCAACAAATTGTTGTTCCAGCTCTTCAAACTTTCGAACGAGCAAGGTAAGGTCTCTATTATTAAACTGGGCCGATTCTTTTCTTATGCCATCGCCAAAGCTATGGAGCCGTGTCCGGAATCCTTGTAAGCTTTCATCGGGCGGAGTGTAAATATAAATACTTATGGCCCCCTGGGCCCTTGTATAGGTAGCTAATTCATTTAAATCAGGATCGCTTATAAACATAAATCCCTCCTTTTATGCGCTTAAACAAGTAGCCTGCTGAGTGACACAGTATTTTTGGGGAGTATCTTGTTTTATCGTGAGCGTTGATTTCTGGTAACGTGCTATATTGAGTTCCTGATATAAAGAAATATAACTTTTTGCCATATTTTTGGGAATATATTCGAGTGCCTGTTTGTGAGAGCGTGCAGCTATGTTCTGGCAAAAGTCCCTGCTCGTTATAAGGAATTTTAGTGTTGTTTTTAATCCTTCTTCATCATTGCGAGCAACGTAAACAGCGCAATCACCCCACAGCTCCCTGAGAGACGGGGTATCTCCCAATACCAGTACGCATCCGGACAAGGCAGCTTCGAGAACTGAGAAGCCGAAGGATTCATTGCCTGATGGCAGAACATAGATAGCTGCGCTGGTTAGCCAGGAACGTGCGAGCTTTGAGGATAACCGGTCCAGGATTAACAGGTTGCGGTAAGGGTTAGGTTTCTCTCCTGGGACATCGCTATTTTTAGCTATATAGATTGGCCAATTCAGAGATGGCGCTATATTGTTCAGCGTTTCAATAGAGGGAATATCATTCCATGTCTCTTCAGAAGAAAAAATGAACGGATTTTTTTTCCCAAGTGGAAAAAGTGAGGGATTCCTGCTGTATCTAATGATGCGTGCTCTGCTTAATTGCCCGAATTTTTTTTCGAGCATAAACAGTAACTGTTTTGTTGGTACGACAATAGACGCGGCTTTGTCCAGACTGCTTTGTACGTGCTGATAGTATTTTTCGTGTTCTTTGGTGACGTCTGCCTGGAGTGCGAGTTGGTGGAGTACATATGGATGTCCTACGAGTACAACCGGATTGTGCCAGGGAAGTGCGCCGTATACATAGCTATTGCAGTGTATAATGTCCGGTTTCGTTAGCTTTTCCAGCATAAGCAGCCATTTGCCGGCTTTTTCCAGGTCTTTCCATGGTTTTTCCATCCATTCAAGCTTGAAATTGCTTTCATATACCTTGATGTTTGCTAATTTTTTTATTTCTTCTTTTTGTTCATCAGGAAGAAGCCCTCCCATCGCTGCCAAAACTACTTCAATGTTATATTCATCGAGTGCTTTGATTAGCTCCATCATGTATGTCCAGATAGTGCTGGTTATTTCTCCGGTCATCAATATTCGTTTAATTGGTAATGCGCATGCGTTGTTCATGTATCGACCTCACTTCCCGCTCTGATAAATGAAGAAAATGCTCTTCCTGTAAGTCATTAAACTCCGTATAGGTATTATGATAGTATTCCTGGGCACGTTCCCAGGCCTGCATATCAGGGTCTCCCCACATTTTTGCGTACTCTGCCGAGCCTGGATAGGGAAATAACGGATAGGGCTTGTTTGCCCAAACGCCGAAGTGCTGTAAGTATTGCCTCCAGTTCTCAATAGCTTCCTGACTGTCGAGTCTGGAGTCAATTAAGGTGGCTTGTACAAACGGTATTCTTTTTTTTGCATATATCAGGTATTCTGTTGCCTGTTCAGTTGAAATTATATATTGCTTATTAATCATTAACTGTCCCTTTTCACTAATACTTTCAATTCCCGCTTCCATCGATATGCATCCTGCCCGGTTAAGAAGATCGATCGTTTGCCGGTTCCAGAGATCGATCCTTGTTTGCATACCGAATTTTATGTTCCTTTCTATGAGGGCCGAAAGTAATTCTTTGTCGGGAAGAAATATTTCGTCGATAAAATAGATGTATTCAATTCCATTGTTAATGAGATTATCCAGTTCCTTAAGTACAATTGTGAGTGGTCTTTTTCGATACCTGTTCCGAAAGTTATCTTTAGCGCAGAATAAACAGTTGTACGGGCAGCCTCTTGAGCCTTCAAGTTCAGCGCCGCTACTGGATTCGTTGGAGTCAAAACGGTGATGCTGATGCCGATATTGGTCGAGGGTTGCTTTGGACCATATGATCGGGGGTAATAAGCTCATATTTGACGCATGCGGTCCCCCGGTTACGAAGATTTGGTCTCTGTCTTTATAGCAGATAGAGTGGATGTCTTTCCATTTGTTGCGGTTTTTGTCATTCAGCAATGGGATTATTTCTTCGCATTCTCCTATAATGACTATATCTGCACCCAGTTTGCGAAGTGTTGTCACTGGGGTAACTGATCCATGTGGGCCGACAATGACTTTGATACAATCAAGGTCTTTGATAGCCTCGATAGTTTCAATCGGGGCCGTCAGCTCCGGAGGTGTGCATCGCCAATAAAGATACGTGGGTGCGGTTGTTATCACTATATAATCGGGGTTGAAGGTAATGACTTTGTTCCGTAACTCCATTACTGACAAGTTTTCCCTATGGCAATCAATAATGAGGACTTCATGTTTTTTCTTTTCCAAGAGAGTTTTTGCGTAGCCGTATTCGATAGGCAGGTGGGGCTCTCTACAACCGAAATAGATGCTTCCTTTAAATGACCAATGAGGATTAATAAGTGCAAATTTCATAATGTGGCGCTCCTGACGTTTATTAATGCCGGGATTTCATTCCTTCGTTCGAGCAACCAGCCATAGACCCTTTCAAGTCCGTGCTTAATGTCAAATTTAGGATGCCATCCCGTATTACTGTTAAAATGGGAATAATCAGTCGCGTAATATGCCTGATCCCGGCTTCTCGGGGTATCAGTTACAATAATTGGATGGTGCGGGTGGAACATTTCTTGGATAAGATCGAGAAATTCTATAACACTTATTGTATTGTCCGGTCCGCCGCCAAGATTAAAGGCCTGTCCGGACATCTTACTGATATGCGTTCTCGCTAAGAAAAACGCGTCAATGAGGTCGTCGATGAACAGCAAATCGGTAACTTGCAGAAAATCCCATTCCCCATGTTCCTGGATTCCGGCTATTGTACTTATGATACCTTGTGTTACCCAGTTGCCGTACCATTGGTGATACCCATAAACAGTACTCAGACGAAAGACTATCGCCGGTATATTGAACTTCCTTGAATAGGCCATGATATATTGATCTGCTGTTCCTTTTGAGCAGGCTATCGGATTTTCCAAGTCCAGAGGTCGATTTTCGCTTATGCCATTTAACGCAAAAAAAATATTTTCAGGCTCATATCTTGTTTTGTTTTTCCTTAGTGCAATATCGGCAAGAGATCCATAGATTTCCTTGTTAGAAGCAAAATATAGCGGGATTGGCTTACTCTGGGATCGAAGTTCTTCCAATATATTCAAGGTCCCGCAACAGTTTGCTTCGAAGGCGTTCATCGGCTCAGCCAGATCTTTCCCGAGCTTAACGTAGGCAGCAAGATGGAAGATTTCGTCGCATTTTTGTATGGCGTCATGCAAAGAATCTCTGTCCCGGATATCTGCTGTTAGTGTCTGAACGGTGTCTCCATGAAGGGCACGAAGCCATTTTAGATTTTGTTCTGCATATGGATTCGAAAGGTTGTCCAAAATGAGTATTGGCTTTCCAGATTTGAGAAGCCGATGCGATAAATTGATCCCGATGAAGCCGGCCCCGCCGGTGATGAGGGTGCAGAGTTTCGGTGTGTGCTGTTTCGGTATGTTTAGCAGCTTACTCATTCAGTTACCTCTTATTGATCGTCATTTTACGCATTATGTTCGATCTGTTTGCGCGAACACGCTACATTATCGATTTCATTTGTCACTATTGTCGATAACGAGGTAACCTAAGTATTGTTTTTGTTTTAATAGTAATAATAATATTGCTTTATCATAAATGAACATTTTTATTGTCTTTAATTTGTGCATAAAATACATCAAAAAAATATTTTTTTCCAGCACAAATTTTTGTGTTAAAAAAAGCAAAATATTTTTTTAAATTATCCGCCTGACTGCAAGTGCTGTTTGTGACTTATATTGCTTCTTTTGTTTATTAGACTTTTCGTATAGAATAAGGCCTGGCAACAGGTGGCTTAGTCAGATGATAATTAAACGGGATTTGAAAACAGTTAAGACTGAAGGTTTTATCTTAAAAAGTTATTAAAATTATTGCCTAATTAAGTGTCTATAGTTATGAAACTGGTTTATGCAGATATTAGTTGTTGTTAACAATCCTAAAGATTGGCCGATAGATATTCCTGGAGTTGTAGTTATTTCTGCAAGGGAATACTTGCGCAAGGATGATTTCAGTGAGTTTAACCGGACGAGGGTTTTTAATCTTTGCCGATCATATCAATACCAGAGTATCGGTTACTATGTCTCGTTGTTAGCTGCAGCGCGTGCGCATAAGCCATTACCTGAGATCAGCAATATCCTTGATATGAATTCACAGCCGGTAATACGCTTTATTTCAGATGAACTTGACCAACTTATCCAGAAGAGCTTGCGGCATATTAAATCAACTAAATTTACGATCAGTATTTATTTTGCAAGGACTGTTGCTAAGATATATGAACGTTTAAGCGTTCAACTTTTTTATGTATTTCAAGCGCCGCTTTTGCGTGCCAGTTTTGTTTGCAGTAATAATAAGTGGCATCTTCAAACTATTAAACCTTTATCGGTGAGTGATATTCCTGAGCACCATCGTGAATTCATTGTCTTTGCCGCAAGGGAGTATTTCGATAATCGCCGCTGTAATCGGCCAAGAAGAGAATTCTATCGGTATGATATAGCGATACTTGCTAATTCCCAAGAGAAGGATAGTCCATCAAACCCCAAGGCTATGCAAAAATTCTTGAGAGCTGCAAAAACAGTGGGATTGGAACCGGAAATTATTGGAAAAAATGATCTGGGAAGGATTGCTCAGTTTGATGCCCTTTTTATTCGGGAAACGACGAAGGTAAACCATCATACCTATAAGTTTTCGCGACAGGCGGAGAGAGATGGTCTGGTGCTTGTTGACGATCCTGAGTCGATATTGCGCTGTACGAACAAGGTTTACCTGTCTGAGCTATTAAAACGGCATAAAATTAACACACCAAAGACTGTCATTCTTCATAATGCGAATGTCTCCCCGGTCAAACATCAGCTCGGGTTTCCCTGTGTGCTGAAATTGCCTGATAGCTCTTTTTCTCTGGGGGTAATAAAAGTTGACGATGAGAGAGAATTTAAAGAAAAAGTGAAGTTGATGCTTGAGGAATCGGATATGATAATCGCGCAGGAGTTTTTGCCTACAACGTTTGATTGGCGGGTTGGGGTCCTTGATCGACAGCCGTTATATGTATGCAAATACTATATGGCTGATAAACACTGGCAGATTGTTAAGCGTACTTCTTCCGGGCGAAGTATTTATGGTGATTTCGAAACCTTAGCTGTTGAGGATTCGCCAAAAGAGGTGGTGAGTATTGCACTGAAAGCGGCGAATCTCATCGGAGATGGGCTGTATGGTGTGGATATCAAGCAGATCGAGGGTAAGCTGTATGTCATTGAAATTAACGATAATCCGACGATTGATTCCGGTGTCGAAGATGCCGTCATCAAAGCGGAAATGTATTTAAAAATTATGAAAGTTTTCCTTAAACGAATTGAGTACAGAAAACATGGTTTAAGCGGGACATAGAGTTTTTGCCTGACTTGTTATGAGTTCCTTTATGGCTTCTCCTAGCTTTTTTATGCCTTTTTCTATCATTTCTTCATTAGCATTCGAATAATTCAGCCGTAACGTGTTGTTCCCTTTGGTATTTACAAAAAACGGATTTCCGGGAACAAAGGCGACATCCTTTGTTAATGCTCTCTCAAACAGCGCCATCGAAGTAAGTCCTGCCGGCAATGTGACCCATAAGAACATGCCGCCTTCAGGTTTGGTATATTCTATTTCTGACGGGAAATGCTGTTCGATCATTCGGATCATTGTATCGCGATGTTTTTTGTAAACTACTTTAATTTTTTCTATATGATCATCAATGTTATAGTCTTGTAAATACTGGGACACTATCTTTTGTGAAAAGTAATTCGTATGGAGATCCGTTCCTTGTTTCGCGATGATAAGCTTTTCCATGATCCGTTTGGGAGCATAGACCCAGCCAAGCCGAAATGATGGTACAACGATTTTTGAAAAGGTTCCTAAAATTATTGCTTTAGTTCCTAAATAGCTTCTGAACGTAGGGCTGGGTTCCCCAATGAACCGCAGTTCTCCATAAGGATCGTCTTCGATCAGGAGTGTGTCTGATTTGTCGAGTATGCGGGCTACCTGTTCCCGGCATTCTTTCGTATAGGTTATCCCGGAAGGATTCTGGAAATTCGGAACACAGTAAAAAAACTTGGCTTTGGCGGTTGCTACTGTTTCAGAGAAAGTTGCGATATCTATGCCATCTTCATTAAGCGGAACCGGGAAGAAATTAGGGGTATACGCCGTAAATGCCTGAATTGCCCCCAGATATCCCGGCTGTTCGATAATGAGATTGTCTCCTTCATCGATAAATATTTTCCCCAGCAAGTCCAAGCCTTGCTGGGAACCGTTCGTTATAAGTATTTCGGCAGGGTCAACTGTAAGCCCGAAGCGTTTTAGGTAGCGTCCGGCTATGTATTCCCTGAGCGGCAGATATCCTTCGGTTGTGCTGTATTGCAGGGCATCGGCACCGCCGGTTGTAAGTACCTTATTGCACGCTTCCTGTATTTCTTTTATGGGAAAAAGGTCAGGATTAGGAAGCCCTCCTGCAAACGAAATTACGGAAGGATTCTCGCCTACCTTTAATATTTCCCGAATAAATGATTTGTGAGCGTTATTCATTCTTCGTGAAAAATGGTGGTTCATAGCTTACTCCTTGATTCGGTAATTTTTTGCTTTTTCTGCTAACTTTTTGCTGCACCCAATTATCTGTTGCTTATATTCTACTCTAATGACCGTACGCAGGCTAATAGTTTTTTTCCAATGCAGGCGCTTTATTTTTTTATGGTCATTGTTTTTTTCTCTGCCATTTCCCGGGCGAATTTATCATAGCCGTTTTTCTTGATAATATTTATGCATTCAAGCCTGTTCGAGCGAAAGATCAAGCTAAAAAACTTTGAGATAAGATTGTTTACTTTTTTGCAATCTTTAGCTTCGGAAACTGTTTTGCAATCCGCGCAACTAGAATAATTATTCTCGCTGCAGCAGCTTTTGGTTTTGCACCAGGTCGCTTTCTCATTTTTTTTGCAGCCGGGACATTTTTCATTCAAATATCGTTTGCAAGCGCCGCAATAAAGCCCGCAAGCAGCAATCAAACTTTTATCAGCAGTTATCGTTTTCATTGACAAATTCTCCTTGATTTTTTAAATAACTTTTTCCAGTTCCGCACCTGGAACTATTCGGAAAGTAGCTTTTTGTTAGGGCAAAATAATAGATAAAAGGGTCTCCTAAGGAGTCTGTCTGATATGGACAGAAAATTATACCAGGAGCCTTACTATGAGTTTACCTCAGAATAGTCTTAGTTTAAAGGTAATAATAACAACCTGTGACAGCTTCCCGGCGGGTATTCCGGACCTTGTCTAATGGCTAGAATTGTCTATAATGTCCCAGCATAATGTACCGACCTTAATTTATTGTAAGAATGATATAAGATAAACAATGGATGCTGGCTATGAAAAAAATATACGGGTTTGTATTATTCCTTATTATCATCGTGGCTGGGATTATTGTCTTTCGTTTCCTTCTGCTTGATCAAATTGTAAAATCGAGAATTGCCAGAAACGGGGAAGAAATCCTGGGAGCTAAGGTTGATATCGGAGATCTCCGGTTATCACTGCGCAACCATACAATGGACCTGTATAATGTCCAAATCGGAGATCGTAACAATCCGATGAGGAACCTTGCGAGTTTTAAGCACTGCAAGCTTACCTATGATACCTCATCAGTGCTTCGGTTTCACTATTTAATCGATACGATGAATATTGACGATCTTCGATTCGCTACAAAACGAGCTACTCTTGCAGTTGTAATGCCGGGAAAAACACAAGGAACAACCTTGCCGAGCCTGGAAGAGTTAAAGAAATATTACTCTTTAGGTCAGATTTCAAAAAGATTACATCTTAACGATATTGTCGACCTAAACTCGCTTAAAACTTTTGAGAAGCTAAATCAGTCTTCAAGCGCAATAAAACTTCTACCTGAGACAGTAAATCAACAAATCGCCAGTACGAACATTCCAGGAAAACTAGAAAACATTCAGTCGAGATGGGACCGTATATCCCGCACAAGTCCACAGAGCCTTCAGGAATATACTCAATATTACCAGCAATTAGATAGGTTAAATAGCGATATCAGAAATTTCCAGACTACCATTACGACATTAAACTATATTGTGAAAAATGATTTTAAAAAAATAGAGAAGGATATCACTCAAGTGAAACTCCAGAGTAGGAAGGATATTGCGACAATTAAAAACAAAGTTTCATTAGCGCAATCAACTGTTCCGAATCTTTTTAACCGGATAATCGGAGAAAAATATATGGCATATATTGATTCGGTGAAACAATATAATGAAATGTACCGGGAAGTAAAAAAAAGGGTTAAACAAAGAAAACCCGGTGTAATCGAGAAATTAGTTACAAGACTTGAAAAACAGTTTTTGCCTGTTCCGGGAGCTCAGCCAAAATTTTTGATCAAAACCTTAAACCTCTCCGGGCAGTTCAATGTAGATAGCCTTACCACGGAAAATTATCGGATAAGTTTTAATGGAGTGATTAAAGAAGTGACATCCGATCAGGATATTCGAAACATTCCAACGACTTTTGTTATTAACTCGGTGAGGGCGAATGTTAAGGGCACGGTTCGTATCAATGGGTTCCTTGATTACCGGAAAAACAGGAGGGTATTTCACCTCGCGGCAGCAAGTGATAACCTGCCCCTGGCAAAAAGATATTGGGATCCCACGTATATTCCTTTTGACGTTGCTTCAGGAAAGCTTATTTTCCGTGGATTGCTCGATTATGCCAATGGCTCGATAAACTCGAATGTTGTTGTGAAAGCAAACAATGCAGATTTCGTGCCATCCGGTACCTATGATGCCAAAAATACTTTTCACCAGATACTCTACGCTATGCTGAGCAGTACAAAGGATTATCGTATCAACATCCGGCAGGATGGAAAGAAAGTATTTATCGATACTAATCTCGATGCTCTCTTTCAACGTGCTTCAAAAGGAATACTGCAAGTGCAGGCTCAAAAAATTAAAGGACAACTCTCTCAGCAGTGGGATAAAGAAGTTGCGCCGAAGATCAATGAGTTGGAATCAGAATATCAATCGATACAAAAACAGGTTAATAGTAATTATAACCGGCTAAAAAATGAGTGGAACGCTCAGGTAAATAACGTTTTTAAACAGGTACAGAAAAAAAAGTCAGAGATTCAGGGCGAGATCTTGAAACAGAAACCTTTTTAGCCATTGCGTTTTGCTCCGAGCATTAGTATCTCCCAGCTTTGGATTACTGTGTCAGCTGTTCCTCTGTATTTTTTGTCATAATAAGTGAAAACGGTTGAAAAGATAGTTTTTCTTTCAGTAAATGATTGGTTGTACAGATATGAATAATTTCCACCTATTTCGCGAATGGCCTTTATTGAGTTTTTTGCGGAGGAATAATTGAGAAAATAGGCTATTTTTTCGTTGAAGAGTAATTCGAACTTCTTCGAGAGGTCTTCGATGACTTCTTGGCTTTTGGGAAAATCTATGACGTGTTTTTTCTTTTTGATCCTGGTATTTTCGTAAGCATAATTGAACGAGTCTTTTAATTCGAAAAGTGATTCGTCTACAAAGATGGCGGTAATTATTTCTCCATTGGGAACAAGGATATCGTGAAGTATGGCAAAACATTCAGATAGATCATGCATCCAGTGAAGTGCAGATGACGATACAACCAGGTCGAATTGATTTTTGAGGTCTTCTATTTCGTAGATCGAGCAGCATCGGAATTCGGCATCGGGAACGTTTTCTTTTGCAATTTCGATCATTGCGGGCGCAATATCTACGCCGATAATTGTACTGTTTGGATATTTTTGTCGGAGGAGTTTTGTGAGGAACCCGGTCCCACATCCGACATCTAGAATAGTTTTGTACTCTTTATCCGGTAAAAATAACGCGAGCTTTTCAGCTATCTCTTTTTGCATTACAGCTTTGGAGTTGTAGTTTGAAGCTTTTTTAGAGAAGTTATTTGTTATCTGTTCAAGGCGCATATAGGTGGTTTAAAAAATCCTTTATAATCGTATTGCATTGTTCTGATTTCGTAAGAAAAGGCATGTGCCCGGCATCGGGTATAGGTTCAAATGCGCAGTTCGAAATAAGCTTAGCCATATATTCAGAGGCGGCTGGAGAACAAATTTTGTCAAGTGTACCAGAAATGATCAGAGTCGGCACCAATATTTTTTTGAGAAGGTCTCTGTAATCTGCTTCGTAGAGGTGTTCAAGTGTCTTTTGTGCTACGGTTTGCGGAGTTAAGCCGGGGAGCTTGTTAAAGAGTGACTCAAGCATTTTTTTCTCTTCCTTATTGACGCATTCGGAATGGTATATAAGTTGATAAAAATTAGATAGAGCCGGTTGGTAGTCGGTTTTTATATTGTCAGCTAATCGATTCGCTATTGTTGCCCGCATGCCAAATGAAAGGTTATCTCCGGCTATGAACTTAGGAGTGCCGGACAGGAAAATAAATGAACCGGCAAGCGGCTGTAACGTGTCGATCGATGAAAGAATGATTGATACGCCCATAGACCAGCCGGCAATGGCCGGGCTAGTTATTGGAAGGCTGGATATTAGTTCGGCGATATCTTTGCCCATTCTAGGAAACGACAGGTCTATCGGTTCACTTTTATCGGAAGCTCCGTGACCTCTTAGGTCGACGGTTATTATCTGATACTCTTTGAGCTCTTTCTGTTGGTAAAAATAAACGGATTGGTCCATGGTCCAGCCATGAATAAAGATGACCGGTTTTCCTTTTCCGGAGACTTCAAAGTTTATTTTAATTCCATCGGAAGTAATAAGTTCCATAGTTATATTTCTTTTAGAGCAGATTAAGTGACGGTGTAGATTATTCTAACAAATATAGAGCTGTATTTCAAAGTATTTGTAGGCCCCGCCAGTTTATTTACATACAACAAATATTATCGATGCAATGTCTGGAGGATTTTTGCAATATATTTATGTGTTCAAAAAGTCTGATAGTGCGCTCTGGTGAGTGCCGAAATATTCTAAAAACATATAGTGCTGTTACATTAAACAAAATAATGGTTAATAAAGTTCCCTGCAGAGTACAAGTAAAGGACGTGAGTGGCCGGTGAATAAGAAAATTATAAAAATCAGAGATGAAGTTCCATATTCGGCAACCATCAATGACCTTAAATTAAAATTCATACGTTTCTGTTCGCCAAATGTGAAAGCTCTCAGTGGATATGGCAATACTAATGATTCAAAGCTGGTTGTAATTAACTATAAAGATATGGCGCGTCCACAATTGAACCTTGCCGATGGTCACCGGCAACTGGATTTTTCATCCGGGAAGATCATGCGCTCTGATATTTTCCCCACATATGAACAGCAAAAAGAAAGCTTAAGGAACTTATTTGTAAATGTTGATGGAGAAGTCCTTATATTTAGGCAAAATATTTCAACAGATGATATATTGCGCGCAGGGGTCACCATGGACCTGTTTCTTGTTTTGCAACAGTATCTGTGGGTTAATAATAAGTCACATAAACTGGCGGAAATAGATTATGAGGATAATGGAACGACCGGCAAAATCATTTTTCGATATGAGGTTAACCCGGAGTTAGTTTCGAACCCGTATCTGCTAAATTACAAGTTTATTGTTACTCCTGGCGAGAATAAGATAACCTGCGAAAAAGATTATCCTGAAGGTAACTTATATAATTATCTTAATGACGTTACTTAACTTTTTCTTTTTGTAATATTTATCAGGTTTCTATAGATATTTCCACTCCCTTCCTGGGAGGGACAACAGAGAATAATAGCTCATTTATGCTGTTGGGCGGGTTAATTCCATTTGTTTCAATTAGTATGCGATAGCCCTGGCTAAAGAAGCAAAGCTTATTTACTCTAAGAATATAGACATGATACAATTATCTCTCAAAAAGAAACGCTAGAGAGGACCTCGTAATGGATTTCTTATCATTGGCTGATAAAGTAATAAATGGCTATCAGATTTCACTGGAAGAGGCTGAATTACTTATCAACTGTTCTGACGCAGAGGTGTTTCTGCTTACTTCGGCAGCCAATAAAATCAAATCTCATTTTTTCGGTAATAAAGTTAAGCTGTGTTCTCTGGTCAATGCTAAATCCGGCTCGTGCTCGGAGAATTGCAGCTTCTGCGCCCAGTCTGCGCATTTCAATACTGATGTTGCTGAATTCCCTCTAGTCTCTCAATCGGAGATTATTTCCGAGGCGGAGAGAGCTGCGAAGCATGGAGCTACGTGTTTTTCCGTTGTTACGAGCGGTCGCGGAGCCGCAGATAAAAACGATTTTGACGCTATCACCAATGGGATTAAGGGCGTCACTGAAAATGTCTCATTAAAATCCTGTGCTTCTCTCGGGATTCTAACAAAGGCACAGCTTCTAGCACTCAAGGCTGCCGGTTTAAAACGGTTTCATCATAATCTTGAAACTGCCCGCAGTTTCTTTCCCGCGATTTGTACAACTCATGAGTACGAAGATCGGGTTCAAACAGTTAAGGATGCAAAAGAAATTGGCCTTGAAGTATGCAGTGGCGGAATCTTTGGATTGGGAGAGACCTCTTTTCAACGGATTGAGCTGGCGTTCACACTCAGGGAACTGAATGTCGATTCTGTTCCCATCAATATTCTTCATCCGATCCCGGGAACGAAAGCTGCTGATGCGCCTTCGCTCAAGCCGCTTGAAGCACTCAAACTTATTGCTGCCTATCGGTTTGTTTTTCCCCGAATAGATGTCGGTGTTCTTGGAGGCCGGGAATCCCGTATGGGAGATCTCCAGTCATTTGTGCTGGTTTCGGGCGCGAATGTGATCTTGCTGGGAAATTATCTTACGACTCAGGGCCGACCGGCTCAAAAAGATCTGGAAATGATCTGTAATCTCGGACTAGAGGTTTCTTAATGGAAGAGATCCATAGCCGGCTTGCCTTGCTAAAGCAAGCCAATCTTCTCAGAACAACCAAAGAAATAGTTAAAAAAAAATTAAATGCTATTGAGATAGACGGTGTTGCCTATCTTAATTTTTGTTCAAATGATTATCTGGGCCTTTCCGGGCATAAAGGCGCGCTTGAGGCAGCAAAGCAAGCCCTTGATGATTTCGGGGCCGGGGCAACTGCTTCCAGGCTTATCTGTGGGACAACCTCGCTTCATGTGGCTACCGAAAGATTGCTTGCCCGGTTGAAGAAGCGTGAGGCTGCTTTATTGTTCCCGACCGGGTATATGGCGAACCTGGCACTTTTTACTGCAATAACTACCCCCAAAGATGCGATTGTCATCGACCGGCT
The DNA here is from genome assembly GCA_003242895.1 of Candidatus Margulisiibacteriota bacterium. Taxonomy (NCBI): domain Bacteria; kingdom Bacillati; phylum Candidatus Margulisiibacteriota; species Candidatus Margulisiibacteriota bacterium. The sequence goes on along the minus strand of QKMY01000005.1, from coordinate 15,577 downwards.
GGCGCATGCCAGTATCGTTGATGCAGTCAAACTCTCTGCCGCTAGGCTGCTTGTTTTTGAGCATAATTCCCCGGCAGATTTAGACCGTATTCTTACAAAATACCGGGGCCGGTATGACAATCTCTATGTTGCTACCGAAGCTGTATTCAGCATGGATGGGGATATTGCCCCATTGCCTGAGCTAATTTCAGTTTGCGAAAAACATAAAGCCCGACTGATTATCGATGAGGCCCATTCTACCGGAGTGCTCGGGAAAACGGGGAAGGGGATCGAAGAGTATTATGCTTCTACAGAGGGAAGTCCCATAATCATGGGAACCTGTTCCAAAGCACTTGGCGTTCAGGGCGGGTTTATCTGCTCGTCACAGGAACTGATTGATTATATGGTTTCTACTGCCAGACCGTTTATCTATACAACCGGAATTGCTCCGGCATTATGTGGTGCAATAGCTGCGAATATAGAATTTTTATTTGCCAATGCTTTGTACATTGACCAGTATCATAAGAAACTTAAATTTTTCAGGAAATTAATTAAAGCACTCGATATCCCGGTTTCTCATTCAGAGAGTGCTATATTTCCTTTGGTTATCGGGGATACCGGGAAGGCACTAGCGTTTGCTGAGTGTTTAAAAGAAAATCATATTCTTGCGCTGGCCATTCGTGAACCTACGGTACCGCCGAATACTGCGAGAATTAGAATCGCTATCAATGCAGCACATACCTGCGAAGAGATAGAATTCCTGGCGAAAACGCTTGTAACTGTTTGCAAAAAATATACTATCGCATCAGTGCAATAAAGGAGATTTGAAATGGGGAAAGCTTTTTTTATTACAGCTACGGATACGGAAGTTGGAAAGACATTGGTCGGGGCAGGATTATGCCGGGCATTCTGTAAGCTGGGGCTTAATGTCGGATGTTGTAAGCCTGTAGCTACCGGTGAATCAATTTCTTCTGATGCTATCCGGTTGCAAGAGGCATCAAGGTCCACTGACCTTATGGGCGTAATCAATCCCGTCCTTCTTAAATATCCGCTGGCTCCAATGAGTTCTGCAGAACTCCAGAATGAAACAATAGATATCCCCGATTTGCTTTCCCGAATTAAGCGTATTATTCAATCCCATGATATCAGCATCATTGAAGGAGTCGGAGGTATTATGGTACCGCTTGCCGAGAATTATCTGGTACTTGATCTTATTGCGGACCTTGGATTGCAGACTATCGTGGTTTCACCTGCCCGATTGGGTACGATAAACCACACCCTTATGACGACGACCTTACTACAACAGCGCGGCATCGAGGTTACGGGTATTATTTATAACTTATGTCTTGATGACGATATGACAACGGATAGCAGTTATCAGTTGATAAATCGGCTGGCGAAGGTTCCTGTCATCGCTAAAATAAGTTATAATAAAGCGTATCAAAAAAGTTACGATCAACTGGCTAACTTGTTAGATAAAGAAATCAATACAAGGAAACTTTTCGAGACGTGTAAACCCTATGGACTATAAACAATTAGAAGCACTTGATAAACAGTACCTCTGGCATCCTTTTACCCAAATGCAAGACTGGTTGGCACAAGAACCAATTATAATGGCACAGGGAATGGGAAACTATTTATTTGATGTTAACGGGAAAAAATATCTGGATGCGATTTCTTCCTTGTGGGTAAATATTCACGGCCATAACCGCGTAGAAATAAATGAGGCAATTATCAGGCAAGTCCAAACCGTCAGCCATTCGACGTTGCTGGGATTTGCCAATGTTCCCTCAATCCTTCTGGCAGAAAAGCTTGTTGCGATTGTTCCTGGGGACCTTGTGAAAGTTTTTTATTCCGATAGCGGTTCTACGTCAGTCGAGATCGCACTTAAAATAGCCTTCCAATATTGGCAGCAGATCGCTACTCCCCAAAGAAACAAAACAAAATTCATTTCCTTCAAAAACGCTTATCATGGAGACACTATAGGCTCGGTCAGTGTAGGGGGCATGGACGATTTTCATGAAACATATAAACAGCTATTATTCGAAACCTATGAGGCCCCTTATCCGTATTGTTATCGCTGCGACAGCTCTGAAAGCCGATGCAGCAATACTTGCTTTTATAAGCTGGAAACCATCATGAAGGAACATCACGAGGAGATTGCCGGTCTCATTATCGAACCCCGTATTCAAGGCGCTTCCGGGATGATTACGTCTCCTCCAGGATTCCTTAAACAAGTCGAAACACTGTGCCGTGAATATGGAATCTTACTTATTGTCGATGAAGTGGCTACCGGGTTTGGCCGTACAGGAAAAATGTTTTCCTGTGAGCATGAAGGTGTCTCTCCTGATATCATGTGTGTTGCCAAGGGATTGACCGGTGGTTATTTGCCGTTGGCTGCGACCCTAACCACGGAGGCTGTTTATCAGGCATTTTTAGGTGAGTATAATGAGAAGAAGACTTTCTTTCACGGGCATTCGTATACCGGAAATCAGCTGGCGTGCAGTGCGGCCCTAGCTAGCCTGGATCTCTTTGAGAAAGATCGGGTTATCGAGAAACTTCAAAACAAAATTGCATTGCTTACTTCTTTGTTAGTTCCTTTTCGTGATTTGTGTCATGTCGGGGATATCCGTCAGCAGGGATTAATGGTGGGGATAGAACTGGTCCTTGATAAACGTAGCAAACAAGCCTATGGGTGGAACGAGAGGACTGGAATTAGTGTTTGCAAAGATATGCTTGATAAAGGGTTCCTGTTACGCCCGCTCGGGAATGTTATAGTTCTCGTACCTCCATTAAGTATTGCTGAAGAGGAAATAGCTGATCTTCTTGAAAACTTGAAGCAGTCTATTATTAAAGTTACCGGGATTTAGCCGACATATTCAAGTATAATAAGGTCAGTTAGCCTGCATAAAGTTTGTGTTGCAGTGAATAACTTTTTTGAAGGTTCACCTGTTATACCGAATAATATGAAAATCAGCAAGAAGGGTAATGTCTCCTATGGACCAGAGAGTTCCATGCATGCTATGTGGCAGTGATAGCCATGAACGGCTATGCGGTACGTCGCGGTATGATATCAAAGTTACGAATGTAATATGTAAAATGTGCGGGCTGGTTTTTATTAATCCCAGACAAACAAAGGAATCTTTAAAAAGTTATTACGATAAGCAGTATCGGGAACAATACACCCTAGTTGATATTGATAGCGTCGAATACCGGGCTGGAAAAAGAGCAAAAGCCCAGGTTTTCATTAATTATGTACCTGAGAATGGGAAGGTACTCGAAATCGGGTGCGCAAATGGTGTGCTGCTCAGCGAAATAAAAAATCTCAGGAACGATATTTCTGTATTCGGAATTGAGCCTGCAAGTAACCTTGCGCAGAGTGCCTCAGAAAATTACGGTTTTGAAGTTTTTTGCGGAATGGTTGAGGATTATCCTCGCAGCACCGTAAAGTTTGACCTGATAATTCTTGATCATGTACTGGAACACTTCGAAGATCCCTTGCAATCACTTGGGTTAGTAAGGGATATGCTGAGCGAAAACGGAGTGGTGTATATTGAGGTTCCTGATATCAGACAACCTTATGGTGACCTTGAATATAATTTCTTTCAAAATGCCCATCTGTATAACTTTTCCTATAGAACGATAACTATCCTTTTTCGATTAGCGGGATTTGATATTATTGCTGACGGTATTCAAAATTGTATCTGCTTCGTTTTGAGGAAAGGAACTGTGTTTCGCAAGGAAGCTATCGACTTCGATAAAGAGGGGGAAGATTATAAAGAAATAGTTAAGTTTTTGAACGTGTATAAAAATCGATTCAGGATAAATGCCGTGGAAGGAGATTCTGCTAAAAAACATTTTGCCGAAGCGGTAATCACTACTGAAATCGGGTTGGAACGCGGTATGCAAAAAATGTATCTTGAGGCAATAAAAGACTATGCTCTTTTAATGGTAGCCCAAAAGGACTATGGAAAAGGACTTGAGTTGACGTCAAAATATTTTGACTCGCTGAATGTAAATCCGCTGGAAATCATAAAAATGCTTATGCTTGGATGCAAATTAGCTGATGCTGACTCTCAATGGTCTCGCTTTGGAAGCCTGCTTAATGAAATACAAAAGGCTTTAAAAGAAGAAAAATTGGAAAAGGATAACGGTTTATAGTGACGTATTTGAACGCCGGGTGTGCAAAGGGCAGGCGCAAAATTGCAAAGAAACCTGAGTGTGGTCGAAAACCAAAAACCTTCTTATAATGTAACTGAGCAAAAAAGGAAGTGTAATATGAAAAAAATCATATCAACCGATGCGGCGCCTAAGGCAATAGGCCCTTACTCTCAAGCAGTTAAAGCCGGGCCATTCCTCTACATTTCAGGTCAAATACCTCTTGATCCGCAAACAATGACGATCAAAGGGACCACGATTGAAGAACAAACGCGGCAGGTTTTTGCTAATATCAAGGCAATCCTTAGCGCAGCTGAAATGGATTTTGAGCATGTTGTTAAGGTTACGGTACTCCTCTCGGATATTAGTGATTTTAAAACAGTGAATGAGATCTATACGCAGTACTTTACACAAGATTTTCCGGCCAGGGCGGCCTATCAGGTGGCGGCCTTGCCAATGGGAGCAAAAATCGAAATAGAGACTATCTCCTACCTTGAGAGTTCATAGTCCACTGATTCCGCAGGTACGCTCATTCATCAAATATAATCGATAAACATAACCATCGCTGGTTTGAACGTTGACCGTTAATTTTTTTTATGATTATAATGATACATTATCACAAGACCTGAGAGGGTAATTATGAACAAAATCAATTTTATTTTAGAAGATTTTAAGAACGTGCAGGACTTAATTAAGTTTACTGACCAGAAGGCCAGCATAATATTGCTTGTCTATAGCTTTGTTATCAAAGCGCTTATCGACTTTTCCTCAAATGTTACCTATGTTAATCCGTTTACGTTCAAGCATTCAACAGGAACTTTTTTATCTGTTGTGACTTTCATTGTCGGAGCAACTCTGGTTATTGTTCTCCTGGTACAACTATATTATATGTTGTTTAAGATCATCAAACCACGGCTATCAAAACATTTTTCTCACCAAGACCATTCGGTATTTTATTTTGAACATATTGCAAGAATGAAGAAGGCTGATTTTGTTACCCAATACGATGATATTAATGAAGATCGAATGTTTAACGAAATCCTCGATCAGCTTTATGAGGTGTCCAGGATATTGTCCCGCAAAACTGCCAATTTGCGTGTTGCTGTAAATTTCTTTTATCTTTCACTCATTCTTATGGTCGTGTATATAGGCCTTATCTCGATCTTATGTTCACATGCCGGGTTTCTTGGCAGGTAATTGACGTTTTCTATTAGTTGTCTTTGTCCGGAATTTTCGTGAAGACAATTTTGTTGTTATTGACCATTTCACCTTTGATCTCTGATGCGACTTTGCCATTGTGATAATCGGTGATCTTCAATGTTTTCCTTGTTCCGTCAAAGCTCCTGGTGCGGCTTACGGAAGCCTGCTCCGAGTATGAATCACTCCAGGACTGAGTCTGGGCATTTCTGGTAATCGAATAATTATCTTGAGGTTTATTTTTGCTGGCGATAGGTTTTTCGTTTCTGAGAGAACGAAGGAATGATAATCCTGGAATAGAATCAAAGGCAGATTGTTTTTTTTGCGGAGGAGTCTGAGCTCTTGGTCCTCTAGGACTGTCGACCCGACTCCTAATCCACTTTCCAGAATTAGCGAACTGCGTCCAATTGTTGTCTTTGACGTGTTTTAAATGACGGAATTCATTAGCATCCGTTGATTTTTTTATTGCGAAATATTTAGGTTCCAAATTGATGCCGCCACTAATTTCGACGAATAATTTATGTCTTGAGTTACCGACCAGGGCGTTATAGTTCTCGATTTTTTTTGTGAGCGCTTCTCCCTTTGAATTGTAGAGATTAACCAGCTCCTTGTATTTCTCGATTAACAAGTTTTTACTTGTGACATCCGGCGAATCGATTTGCTTTTTTATTGTGTTGAGAGTAGCAAATATTGTATCCAGTGTTTTTTTCTCTTTTTCGATAATTTCTTTGTCAGCGATATATACCGGACCTTTATCAATCCGGCCGGCGTTATAAACCGCAAACATTTCAAGATCATGTTTTGAAGAAATCAATTCTCGTGCTGTAATGGGAGCATTAAATAATTTCCGGGATTCTTTTTTGTAAAAATCCATTGTAGTCGCTGGTTTGTTGCTTTTTCTCGCCAGAAACTCAGCCAGGTTATCCTGATTGCCAAAACATGCTTTCACTGGCTGGTCGAGCAGAGGACTTAAAAAGCTGACCTTTACCTTCTCATTGACTGTCTCTTCGTTTATTGCCGCGTTGTTTGTTGCCAGGTAGGAAACGGTTATCATCTGTGTTCGTTCCCGTTCCGTCTGACAGGGCGGCAGTTCGACTGACAACAGCTCAGCAAGGTCCAGCCAAGGTGCCTTGGCCTTACTGAGCCAACTGCATATTCCCATTAGCCGGCCAACATTCGAAAGTTCGTTGATATCCTGATATGCTTTGGCATACTCAGCGTAATGCTGGTTCAAATGATCGATATTCTTTCGAATGCTTGGCAGAAGCGCCTGTTTCTTTTTTCTCTGATACTCTGCATTGGAAGAAAAATCATCGCTGCTTCGCTCTGCATCAGCTGTGAATTGGGGGCTATTAATCTTGACAAAATGATTAGCTGCATCAGTTATCATATCGATCGAATCAGGGTAGAACCAGAACCGCGTTTTTATCCAGTTACTGGAATTGTCTTCATAGTCGGTAACAAACTCCCTTTCGGAAACCGACAAAAATCCCGGAACAAAACGTCGCGTATACTGTCGCATATCCTGGTAGGTCGTCGGATCAATTCCACTGGAAATGGTCTTGAAACGTTTATCCGCTTCCAGTACTACAGAGCCGATCCGGGTATCCTCAAGCAGTCCGCCGAAATTAACCGTAGTCTTGGTAATGTCTTTGTGCGGGTCCAGACTAATGAACGCCTGGTTGTCACCCGCATGAAAAACTGCCCGGTACGCAACAGCGAAATCGGAAAGAGCAATTTTTTGTCCGGATAGAGTCTGTTTCGAAGCTTCTTTTGCATAGAGGATCAGTCCCTTTTGTCTTGAAATCTCAGCGCATTCCAGCTGCCCTCCGCGAGTAAAAAAAGTTTCCAGCCCTGCCAGATCGAGCGGTATAGTTCCTGCCGGTCGAGGAAAACTCGCCGAACGAAAGCGATAAGGCTGGGGATTAAGCTGAAATTCTGAATTTCGGTAGCTATGCTTATAGGCGTACACTTCGACAGCTAATGCTGATCCATCCGTGGGCAGGAGTGTCGAGAGAGCGTGCCGGATAACCGGGTAGTGCTGTACATACGCAGAATGTGCGCTCTCTGCCGGGAGAAAGACTTGTGCACTCCCTGAATGGTCGGTCATTACGACGATTGTTCCTTCGCGCACGATGGCTACCCATGCCGGCTGACTCGTTCCAATCGGGTAATCAGCTGTTATATCCTTATGATAGGATGGGTTAGGGCCATTTAACATCTCAACTGCGTAGGGTAAAAGATACGAATATCGATCAACAAATGGCTGAACTGCGCCGCGCAGGGCGGGATCGCTTAAGGCTGAGCGCAGCGGCTGCCCGGTTCTGATTATCTTATTCTTATCAAGTAGATCGGAATATCCCACCGCTACCCAACGCGTTGCAGGTAATGGATGGGCTTTTTTTGAGGGAGAGGCATAATTGTTCCTGATTTTCTCTTGGGCAATACCTGGACTGGCAACGCTAAAACCTAGGAGTACCGTAATCATTATCCGGCAAATAGTTTTTGTTATAACTTGCAAGAATAAAAACTCCTTAAGCTTTAACCGGGGTTCGATAGTTCCTTAAAAATACTCAGGATCACTGAACACGCTCACTAAAGTAGAGCTCCATTTCACAGCGTTCACAATTAAAATGCAACTGATACTTTTTTTTCATCTCATCAACCAGGAATAATGGCTCTTCATAGTTGACCTTATTCCCTTGTTTCGAACATAACCCCAGTTGATATTTCAGGCAAAGCTTAGTTGTCATGACGCGCTTTCCTGCCATCGGGATGCCCGTTTCCGCTGCCGGATCAATCTGTTCAACCCCGTGGCGTATATAGAATGTGTTCGCGCTTTCATTGAACACATTGCCACGATAATCGAGGCTCTTTTCTGGGTATGGCACATTATTCGGCTTCCGTTGTTCCGTGATCACCGGATAAGCGGTCTCTCGTGCGAGTATTAACTGTGAGATAACTTGTCTGCGCATTTCATTAATTGCACTAATCGGAATAAAGGTCCGGGGATCAATTCCAAGGTCGATTTCAGTAGCTCGAAATATTGTATCTCCGAGCTTTTGCAATTGTTCTTTTATTTTCTGCTGAATTACCTGCGGGTTCTGGGCAACCGAAACCGGCATCTCAATAGCGTATGCGGCTTCAGTCCCGTCTTCATCTATGACAGATAACTGCAGTTGTGTGTCTTTTTCTTTAAGAGTGAAAGATACATTTATTTTTCTTTCTATTTTTGCTGATTTAAGGATATTTTCGAATTCAATATCGGCATTGCGGTAGATTGCCGTGCCAATCTTAATATCACTCATGGACTGAGGCATAACCTGTGGATCCTCGACTCTGGTAATCAGGGTTCCACCGAGCTGTCCGTTATCGTCAAAAAAGCATATGCCATCGCCGTTATGCAGCTTTTTATCAGAATCGATAATGATCGAATTTCTCCGAAGATCACACACTTTTCCTATATATTCCCCTATCGATTTGGGGGTATCAGGCGAGTGAATAGCTGTTGTTCGGCCTTTTAAGAAATAATCGGTATAGCCGCGATTAAATGTTTTGCTGGGGGCTGGTACGAAGTTTGCCTGGCTTGTTCCGCTGGAGGCTTTTTTATAGTGTTTGTTATCCAGAAAACCATCTATTTTCTCCCGGTAGTACCGTACAATATTTTTTGTATAGCCGACATCTTTAAGCCGTCCTTCTATTTTGAAGGAGGTGATTCCGGCTGCAAGAAGCTCTTCCAGATAATCAGAAGCGTTATAATCCTTGAGAGAAAGCAGATGCTTTTTTGCAGCCAGCTCTTTTCCGGTTGCATCGATGAGGGAGTACATCTTGCGGCAAGGTTGCGCACACTGTCCCCGATTACCGCTTCTTCCGCCGATAGCGCAGCTTAAGTAACATTGCCCGCTATAACTGACACATAGCGCGCCATGTACGAACGATTCCAGCTTGATGGTCGTATGAGCTCTTATTTCTTTTATCTGATCAAGGGACAATTCACGGGCAAGTATCACTCTGGAAAAGCCAACTTTTTCCAGGAACTGGATTTTCTCTATAGTAACATTATTACACTGCGTACTCGCAAACAACGGAATAGGGGGCAGGTCCAATTCCAGCAACCCCATATCCTGAATAATAACTGCGTCTGTTCCAATAGCGTAAAGCTCTTTTATCAGGTTGTGCGCGTCGGAAAGCTCAGCATCGGTAAGGATAGTGTTAATCGTTACATAGACTTTTGACCAGTACTTATGAGCATAAAGAACCAGTGCAGCGATATCTTCCAGTGTATTTGCAGCCGACTTCCGTGCGCTGAATCGCTGCGCTCCGATGTAGACAGCATCTGCACCGCATTTAATTGCCGCGATTGCGCATTCAAGGTTTCTGGCCGGAGCCAGGAGTTCAATCTTTTCCATAGAGTCATTATATGGGAATTTGAATAATTATTCTATCAGGCGATTTAAAACAGATAATTTTTTGTAAGTTGCCATTTATAAACACCATGGATCGTCGTATAATTGTATTAAATTAGCGGTGTTAATCCCTTGCCAAAACAGAAGAGGGTTAACTACGGAGAAAAGATTCGGGAATCTATTAACCTAAAAGATTATTTGATATCTGACAACATCGTTGATTGGCACGTACCCCCGATCCTTCAGTCGGTCCATGAACTAACGCAAACTATGGCTGGATTTGCCTGATAAGCTTTGACGTGCGGGATATAAAAAGGAGTATTATGGCATTTAACTATAAAGAAGTGGTTCCCTGGGGCAGAAATTATGATGAGTACAAAAGAATGTTTGCCTTAACCGATTCGGACATGAGTTTAAAAATACTCGATTGCGGGGGAGGTCCGGCTAGTTTTAATTGTACTTGTAATCAGCTCGGCGGAGATGTCATTTCTGTTGATCCGATTTATAACTTAACAAAAAAGCAGATTGAAGGACGAATAGAAGAAACGTATGACACCGTTATCAGCCAAACCAGAAAAAATCAAGACAAATTTATATGGAACACTATAGGTTCTGTCGAAGAACTAGGCAAAATACGAATGGACGCTATGCGGTTATTTTTGAATTCTTATGAAGAAAACCCTCATACATACGTTCCCGGCGAGCTTCCTGCACTTCCTTTTGAAGATAATTCTTTTGATATTGCTCTCTGCTCCCACTTCCTGTTTTTATACACGGATAACTTGTCGTATCAGTTCCATCGGGATGCCATCGCTGAAATGCTGAGAATTGCTCCGGAGGTAAGAATTTTTCCGATTCTTGATGTTAATGCTGAGATATCCAGTTATTTAGGTGAAATATTAAAAGAATTCAGCTATAAGAAAATAGAGATTAAAAAAGTTGACTACGAATTCCAGGTAGGGGGCAATCAGCTGCTTATTATAAAAACTAATGCACATGGAGTCGGTAAGTCGAGTTAATCTAATCAAAAGAGGGAGAACGGTTATGAAACCAGGAAAAAAAATGGCAAAGAAATTTGAGGAAAAGCCGAAGGTCTTTATTGCTGAGGATTTGTCGGATAATGATGATGAGGGATACGAGCTTGATGAATCGTTTCTTGATTTATTGAATCAATATAAAGATCCGGCATTAGCCAGCGAAATCATCATAGAGTTTTTGAAAAAAAATAATCTGGACCCGGAAGATTTTCAGAATGCCAAAAAAATGAGAAACATAGATGATAGGGAACTTTACGCCAGATTAGATGAATTAGCGCGGTAAAAATAGATGCTTCAAGCGCGTTCCAGCTAGTCCGGACTATTTCCTTGCCCGTCGATACCATTCCGGCCACTGTCCATCGTCAGTGGTGCCTTTTTTGTCATTATACTCATCAGCCTGCTTATTGGTGTCGCGCTCTTTATTTAACCATTTATTAATGCTGGCTTTGTCCTGGTCTGGCGTACTATTACTATCCCGGCACATAAACATATCCTTATTTATCAGTTATTATTGTTTATTCAACTTTTTTACAAAAATATTCAGTTATAAATCCGTCACTTGTTCTGCTTTTTTCAATTATGAATCCTGCTTTTTTCAGCATTCCTTCCATTACCCAATTAAAGGTACTGAACTCATCTCTAATATGTGTTTCAACTTCTGTTCTGAATTCTTTACCGGCTTTTATTTCAAATCCTGTTACCCAATCATTAATTTTATTCTTGTATTCGGTTGGTTCAAAATGAAAAACGATATCGAAAATATAAAGAATTCCTCCGGGTTTGAGCATTTTGTTCATGTTTATCAGTGCTATTTGTTTCCAGAAATCCGGTAAATGATGAAATGCTGCTTTTGTTAACACTATATCTGCGGGTTCAGCTTTATGTTCATAACTTAAAAAACCGGAATTTATAAATTCGATGTTATTAATGGTAGCCATTTTAGTTTTTGCCTGATTTATCATTACTTCCGAAACATCAACCGCATATATTCTTTTGAATTTTGCCGAAGCCAAAATTGCCGTAGCTCCGGTTCCGCACCCCAAATCAATGAGTGTCATCTCCTGCGTATTCTGCAATGACAGAAACTCTATCATGCCAATGAGTTCCTGCTCGTAATTCCTAAACTTTTGATGTTGGTTATCATAGTTTTCCGCTTGTTTAACATCCGCGTAATCAACTCCGCAATGTTTGAATTCGTTATAAATCCAGGTGTTCATCGTTCCAGTCTCCTTAAAATATGTATCTGTCCAAGGATGTCATTACTGTAATATGTTACCACAATTCAACCTGTCGCGTAACCGAAATGGAGTTGAGCTGAGGAAGGGCCAACAATTCGCGCAATGGATGCCATATCTGACTCGAGGAGGCCATAAGTTTCACAAATAATTTACGTGGGAATAATTAATATGAAAGGTGCTCCTATGGTTAACTATAAAAAAATTATAAGTTTCCATTCTCAAGTCGAAAGAAAATATACAGATCATTTGAGTTTTGACCAGAACTTTCGGAGGGGCAATGATATTGATGTATTTAAAGATTATATCGGACAGAAACTTGGTTTGTATTCAAATCTTATAGAACATTTTGCTTCGATACCAGAATTAACAACAATTCTTTTCAGTTATTGTAATGATCGGAATAGTTTGAAAGACAACTCTGTAATTAAAAATGAGCTCTGTACTGCAGGAATTTATAATAATGAAGAGATTTTAGAATTCTTGCTATTATTAGCTGAAGAAATAAGAGAATTCGGGGACATGCCGGTTAATGGCAGTGACGAACAACTTGGCAAATATTACTTTGACAAATACAAAAGCTCTAATGAACAATGGAATGTGAATACCTTCAGGTTTTTTAAAAAAAATAACGGTAGTTATCAAACCACAAGGGAAGCAATTATAGAGGAAGTTGCTATTAGAATGATAATCAATAGCAGAGCCGACGAAGCTAAAGCTATAAAGGCTGTTCCTGCGGATATTCAAGCTCTATTAATTGATATTGATACACAGTTTCAAAAAGCGTTCATTAGCGTTTTTCTTAAGCCCGCACCATTATCTCTGTCGGCAGTAACTAACGTCACAAATGACTATACTGAACATGCCAATAAAGTTAACCATAAGAGCTTTATCAATATCAACAATTATTATAAAGATAAATTAAGTTTTGTTTATCTTGTTATTCATGAAGGAGTACATTTATGTTTTGAAGGCTTTGATGACAATATGATTGAGGAAGCGTTCGTTGAACATATTGCAGAAAGGTTGTTTTCAGTCATGGAGTTTCCCTCTAAACCGCAAGATCCGCATTATCAGGATCTAAAACAGTCTTTGCAAAAACTATTCAAGCTATATCCGCAGATGGAGGACTACTTCACCGACTATTTTTTAACTAATAAAAATGATAAGTTATGTTCATTTTGCCAAACAAAAATTGATCCTGAAGAAGCAAAAAGTAAATGTGCCGATATTTATATCCGTCGGATAGGGTATTTGATCGAATACCTGAATCGAGTGTTAAAAACCCTGGGAATACCACTCTGCAGTGTTGATACTACAACTTGTTAGCCTGAGCCAGGGACGGCGAAGCAATATGCTATGTTGTTTAAGCATGTTGACGAAGCAGAAACAGGTTAATTGATAGCTTCTAAATAAAACCGCTGCCCCATTTAGTATTATTTTCTTTTTCTGCTATTTTTTTATCTAAATCCCAGTATAATTCCATTAGAACTGAATTAACGGCAAGTGAAGCTTTTTGACGAGCAATAATAACTTTTTCTTTGATTTCAGCGAATCATTTTGGATATTCTGATATATTTAGGTTGTTCTTTCTTTTAATCTACCAGTTACGAATTTATGTAAAACGCTTGATATTAGGGTTTGATATGGCAGTCCTTCGTCAACGGCTTTCAGCTTGATATCATTGAGATCTTTTTCGGATACGCGAATATTAATTCTCTTGTTTTTTTGAAGTGTAGCTGTTGCAGCTTTTTGAAATTTATCTAGCTGGCTTTTGTTTGTGATAACAGATTTTAGCGCTCCTTGTTCAAAAGATTGAAGAATGTCATTTTCATCCTTATTTAAGTTTTTCATTTTTTATCCTCCTTAATTATGTAAGCTTTCTGCTAGGAATTATTGTTTTAAGAAAATACTCAGTTTCTGATTCAACAAAAGGAACTAAATAATAGTATCCTTGATATTCAACAATAAGTATTTGCTGATTAGAATAAGAGTCTGGATTATGGTGCGCAACGATATCAAGTAATCTGCCTTCTTCTATGCACTGAACGATTTGTTCGAAAGATATTTTTCGTTCTGTTATTAGCTGCTGATTCTTTTCTGTATTCCAGTTGAATGTTTTCATATTAATTATATAACTACAATGTGTGCCTAATGTCAATAATTGTTAGGTGTTTTTTTGTCTTTGCGCACATGATGTGCGATTCTTTGTGGCGCAAGGAGGTAACGAGACGCATCAAGTACCTTTTATCAGAGTAGATAAACTATCAAGAAAATACCGGGGGAAAGAACTAATGAGTAATGAATAAGAGATTAAATTGCTAAAGTTAACATGTAGGTTTACTTAATAAATAAAAAGGGTATAATCAGAATATGAGCAGAAAAATATTATATTATTCGACTAATGGAAGATGTCCAATCAAAGAATTTATTGACGGGCAAACCCAAGAAGTGATAAAGAAGATATTTTTCGTATTTGATATTATACAAAGTTTTGACAGAGTGCCTAGAAAATTTTTAGATAAAATAGACGGAGCAGCAGGGATATGGGAAATAAGAATAGAATATATATAGAATATTTTGCTTTTTTGATAAGGACAGTTTAGTAATATTAACAAATGGATATCAGAAAAAGACGCAAAAGACAGATAAAGGACAGATTGAGCTCGCCATTAAATATAAAAACGAGTATTTGAGGAGGGGACAAAGATGATAAGGTATGATGACCATAAAAAGGAAGTTTCAAGAAAATATTCTGAAGAATTCAGGAATTATGATGAAGAATATGAGGATTTTAAACTACAGGCAATTGGAGAGATGATAAAGGAAGAAAGAAAAAAAGCTGGATTAACCCAAGAAGAATTAGCCAATGCTATTCATACAAAAAAGTCAGCAATATCAAGGATAGAAAAGCACACAGAAGATATAAAGATATCGACACTGGTAAAGGTATCAAAAGCACTAGGTAAAAACTTGGAGTTTTCATTTAGGTAAAGAAATCAGTTTTCGTGAGCCAGGACTGCTAGTTTCTTACTTATCCAGGCGTAATATGATGCCTGTTCCAACCACTCACCCTGAATAGATACAGACACTAAGCGGTATTATGTTGTCTAACGCCTCTGGCATATCTGACTCGAGGAGCCGGGGCGCCCTCTGGGCCGGCGATCGCAGTATCTCATCGTTGACAAGGTTGTCAACGACAAGGAGCATACAGGTCGAAGCAAGCAAACCTGACCCAGTCCCAAATCCACTAAACATTATGGGGAAATTCATGCAATTGTAAGTTAAAGCTTTTATACTATATGATATTCATAACAAAAACTAATATGTTGACCTTAATAGCATACAGGTATAAATAGGGGATTTAGTTATTAATGTTTTGCCGGGTAAGTTAGACATTTGATCTTGTGGGTGATTTATGGATGTGTTGGCACTTTAGCCGTTATATCATTTTGTGAATTATTCAAAAGTGATGCGGTAATAGGTCAAGGACTTTTTTAAAAGTAGTTTTTTGAAAAATAAGCATAGCAAAGCCTATATCGTTAAAAATTAACGATTTTGAATA